>JAHRYZ010000214.1 GCA_020621905.1 Rhizobium sp. | reverse complement strand
GGTCTGGGCGGTGATCGGCAATTTCCAGGACATGAGCTGGCACCCGGCGGTCTTTTCGTCGACCGGCACGGGCGACAATGCGATCGACGCCACGCGCGTTCTGACCCTCGGCAAGGAAGGCGGACCGACGATCTCGGAGCAGCTCTACAAGTATGATGCGACGAAGATGACCTATTCCTATCGCATCACCGCGGTGGACGTGGCCGTCCTGCCGGTCACCAACTACTCGTCCCACCTGACCGTGACGCCGACGGCGACCGGCGGCTCCCATATCGAGTGGCGCGGCGCCTTCTATCGCGGATATCCGAACAACGACCCGCCGGAAAACCTCAACGACGCGGCCGCCATCGCTGCTGTCACCGGCGTCTACAAGGCTGGCCTCGATGCCCTGGAAGCGAAATTCGGCAAGTAGGACGCTCCTGGTCCTCGGTGCCATCGCGGCGCTCTGGGCGCCGCGGTCGGCCACGGCCGACTATGCCTATGTGACAAACCAGTCCTCCAGCGATCTGAGCATCATCGATCTCGAGCGGATGACCGAAGTCCGCCGCATCCCCGTGCCCGGAATGCCGGCCGGCATCGCCGTCTCGGAGGCGCTTCAAGCGGTCTTCACTGTCAGCCCCGACAGCAAGACGCTCCGCCGCTTCGGTATGGCGTCCGACCTTCCGCAGATCGAACGCCAGTTGGACGGGGGTCCGATCGGCGTGGCGGTCGACGAAAAGCGCCGCCGGGTCTTCGTCTCCGACTGGTACAATGCCCGCGTGTGGGTCCTGACGGCAGACGATCTCACCCTCACGGCAGTGCTGGAAACCGGCAGCGCGCCGGCAGGCCTTGCAATCTCACCGGACGGCCGCTGGCTGGCGACCGCTGATCGTGATTCCAATCAGGTGTCGATCTTCGATGCAGAAACGCTCGTGCTCGTCCACCGCATCACGGTCGGCGAGCGGCCCTTCGGCGTGACCTTCGCGCCGGATGGCCGGATATTCTCCGCCGATGTCGGCAGCAATACGGTAACGGCCATCGATCCCGAAAGCGGTGCCATCCTCGGCAAGGCCAAGACGCGCGAGCGGCCCTATGGCCTGGCTTTCGCCGCGGGGCGTGGCTTCGTCACCAACCAGTATGATGACACCGTCAGTGTCTTCGACGCCGAGACCTATGCACCGGTCGCTGTGATCGATGTCGGTGGCTATCCCGAAGGCATCGACACGACCGGGGACGGTCTCAGGGTCGCCGTCGCCAATTGGGATTCGAACACCCTGTCGGTGATCGACGCCCGGACCTTGAAGGTTGTCGGCGAGGTTGCGACCGGCGACGGTCCCAGGGCCTTCGGGCTGTTCCTGTCAGCCAGGATGCAAGAGGAGTAGACCCATGCGTTCGCATTCGCGTCTTCTTGCCGTGGCCTTCGGCCTGGCACTCCTATCGTCGGGTCCCGCCTGCGCCGAAGACGAATGGTCCGATATCCGGCAGCAGCTGTTCGGCGCACGACCGATCGCCGCCGCCGACGGAATCATCACCCTGGATGCGCCCTATCGCTCCGAAAACGACGCAAGGACAGTCATCGGCGCAACGCTCGCCGCACCGCCGGGCCAGATGATCAGGGAAGTCACGCTGGTGCTCGATCGCAATCCTATGCCGGTCTCCGCGGTGTTGCGACTGTCCCAGCCCATGGCGCGCGTCGCCGTCGAAACGACATTGCGGGTCAACGGTCCGACGCCTGTTCACGTCGTCGGCGAACTGACCGACGGTCAGTTGCTGGCCGCGGAGGGCTTCGTCAAGACATCGGGTCAGGGCGCCTGTGCGGCGCCGCCCGGCAGCGACCCGGAGGCAGCGCTGGCGACGCTCGGCAATATGGAGATCGAGATCGGCCATGAGCGCGGGACCGACGATGGCCATCTGTTGGCCAATCTCGCGCGGCTGAGGAACCAGCAGGTGTCGATGAACCTCAAGATCAGCCATCCCAGCCATTCCGGCATGCAGATGGACCAGATCAGCCTGCTCTTCATTCCGATGCGTTATGTCGAGACCGTGGAGATCGATCTGGACGGGCGCCCCTTTGCCGAGCTCACGGGCTCGATCTCGCTCAGTGAAAACCCGGAATTCCACCTGTCGATCCCGGCAGCGACCCATGTGATCGACGTGACGATGACCGATACTGACGGGACGGTCGGCCGCAAGACGCAGAGACTGACGAGTTACTGATCGGCGCCAGGCTCTGGTTGCAGTTGCACGGTCGGATGGCCGGCCGCGGCCCAACCTTCGCTGCCCTCCGGATACCAGTAGACCTTGCCATAGCCAAGCTCGAGCGCGCGCTTGGCTGCGTTCCACGACATCCAGCAGTCGGGAAGACAGAAGAACAGCAGCGGCTTCGTCTGGTCGCCCCCGGTCGCCTTTTCCAGACCGTTGCGGAAATAGGCGAGCGTGGGGTCCGCCAGCTTGCCATAGCCGGTATTCGGCAGCCAGATCGCGCGCTCGATCGAGATGCGGGGCTTCTCGTTCCACACCGTGCCCTCGGGCAGCTTTGCCGGCTTGGGTGGCCGTGGCAGCACGTCGATGAAGGCCGCGCCCCCGCTCTCCCACAGTGCATGCGCTTCGGCGGTCGAAACGACCGTCGCGCCGGCAAGCGTCGCCGGCACCGGAGCACGATATTCGTCTTCCCGGTAAGCGGCCGGCTCCTCGACTGTCTGGCGGGTTGCCCCCTGTGTCGCGGCCGCTTCCTGCGCCGCAGGCGCCGTCGGAACCAGCAAAAGCATGCCGACAAGAAGCAGCTGCGTACGGTCATTTTGCTGCTCCAGCGGGGCCGTGCCCATGTCGTTCAGCAGTGGCACGCCCGCCTCCATCAAGATCTGGTTGATTCCGCCTGGTGCGGCGGATGAGCGAGTTGAACTTGCGCTCCCAGACCTTTCGCCTGCGGACGCCCATGGTGATGCGGTAGAAAAGCGGCGGCAGCGGTTCGGCAAGCGCGGCGTCACCTTGAAATCCGGGTGGCTCTTGACCAGGGGACCGCCATCGGCCCCCAAAGGATCGCCGCATCGATGACGCCGGTTTCAGGTCAGCCAGCATATCCCGGCCGATCCGGTAGGTCGGTCCACCATCAGTCGGCCCTTGGCCCGGCCGAAGGCCGTGAAGCGCCATATGTTCGGGCGGGCTGCCCGCGACCACCCCGACGCGCTTGTCCTGCGCAGGGTCGCCGATGGCCGTGACACCGGCGAGCGGGCCGTCCGTGGGCACGATCAAGACGAAGCCCGAGGTGTAGTAGTGATTGGTATTCAGCACCATCTCGTCGCCTTGCGCATAGCCGATGACGACGTCGCAATTATAGGCCTGCAAGGTCTTGCGGATGAAGCCGGTCGCCATCGGGAACCAGGTATATTCCAGCGGCAGCTTGAGTTCGGCCGCCAGCAGTTCGGCGATCTTGTTCTCGAACCCCGCCCCCGACTTGTCGGACATGGGCATGTTGGCCGGGTCCGCACAGACCCGGAAGGCCGTTTTCGACACGAGGTCGGAGGTCTGCGCCGCCGCCGGGGCTGCGGCGCCCACGGCGAGAAGCAGGCTCACCAGAACGGACAGGCGACTAGTTGCCAAGGCAATCGGCTTCCGCTTGACGGATGGCATCGGATTTCGGCTCCTTCTTGCCCGGCCGGCCTCTCGGCAACGCCTCGGCGCCGCGCGCCTTCAGATAGGTATAGATGTCGTCGAGATAGCACATGACGTTGGCGTTCTGGCCGAATGACGGCATCACCGAGTTCTGCGCGGCATCGACCTTCTTCCGCCCGTTCGTCACCACGTCGACGAAGGCGTAGTAGTCCAGGTCGATCGCCGATTTCTTCAGCGCCGGCGCATAGCTCGATCCTTCGCCTTCCGGTCCGTGACAGACATGGCATTCGGAATGATAGCGACGGAAGCCGGAATAGGTCATCCAGTCCATCGTACCGTCCGGAGCAATATTGAAGGTCGGCACACCATCCGCGGTGTAGTACCGGCCGTTCTCGTTGGTAACGGCAGTGATATTGTCGACCTTTTCCGCATCCTGCGCCGTTGCTGCACTGGCAAACAGCGCCAAGGCGGCAAGCGAGGTCGGCAGAGCTGATAGTCTTCTGGTCATGTTGCGTCCTTTTGGGCCAGAGAACGAACTGGCGCGGGCTGATGTCACCCGCGCCAGCTTCATTGGCGTTGGGCTGCCGTCAGTTCGGCAGCGAGAACACGGTGAGCGTACCACCGAGCGCGGTATAGTCGCTGAGGGCTGCATAGCCGCCCACGGCGCCGAGACCTTCGTTCGGGTTGGTCAGGCCGGCTGCGAGACCGATACCGGCCCAGCCGCCGACACCGGACAGAACAGCCACATACTGCTTGCCGCCATGGGTGTAGGTCATGACGTTGCCGATGATCCCGGACGGGGTCTTGAAACGATAGAGTTCCTTGCCCGTATTGGAATCGACGGCCTTCAGGTAGCCTTCGAGCGTGCCGTAGAACACGACATCACCAGCCGTTGCGAGCGCGCCGGACCAGACGGAGAACTTCTCCGGCAGAGACCACTTGATCTTGCCTTCCTTGCCGTCCCAGGCAATGAAGTTACCCATGCCGCCATGGCTGCCCGGAGCGGGATACATCGACAGCGTTGCCCCGACATAGGGCTGGCCGGCGGTGTAGCTGACGCGGAAAGGCTCATAGTCCATGCAGACGTGGTTGGTCGGAACGTAGAACAGCTGGGTTTTCGGCGAATAGGCCGCAGGCTGCTGGTCCTTGGTGCCGAGCGCGGCCGGGCAGATGCCGGTCGAGTTCACGTCTTCGCCGTTCTGTTCGGTCGAATACTGCGCGACGACCTGAGGACGACCGTACTGGTCGGACTTCGGATCCATCACGACTTCGGTCGCCCAGTTGACGGCGGGGTCGTACTTCTCGGCCACCAGCAGTTCGCCGGAGACGCGATCGAGCGTATAGCCGAAACCGTTGCGATCGAAGTGGGTCAGCAACTTGCGTGCCTTGCCGTCGATCTCCTGTTCGGTCAGGATCATCTCGTTGATGCCGTCATAGTCCCATTCGTCGTGCGGGGTCATCTGGTAGACCCATTTGGCCACGCCGGTGTCGGCGTCACGAGCGAAGATGGTCATGGACCAGCGGTTGTCGCCCGGGCGCTGTGCCGGATTCCACGTCGAAGGGTTACCCGAACCGTAGTAGATCAGGTTTTCTTCGGCATCATAGGAATACCAGCCCCAGGTCGTCCCGCCGCCGATCTTCCACTGGTCGCCTTCCCAGGTGTTCAGACCGGAATCGGCACCGACCGGCTTGCCGAGATGGGTGGTCTTCTCCGGATCGATCAGCGTGTCGCTGTCGGGACCCATCGAATAGCCGCGCCACAGAAGCTTGCCATCGGCGATCGAATAGGCCGTGACCGAACCGCGCACGCCGAACTCGCCGCCCGAAATGCCGACGATGAGCTTGTCCTTGACCGGCATAACGGTCGCCGTGTTGGTTTCGCCCTTCTTCGGATCGCCGTTCTTGACGCTCCAGACGACTTTGCCGGTCTTCGCGTCGAGCGCGACGACCGTGGTATCGGCCTGATGCAGGAAGATCTTGCCGTCGGCATAGGCGACGCCGCGGTTGACGGTGTCACAGCACATGACCGGAATGACGTCCGCGTCCTGCTTCGCTCGTATTCCAGACGATCTGGCCTTCCTTGCTGAGATCGAGCGCAAACACGGTGTTCGGGAACGGCGCATGGACATACATCATGTCGCCGATGACCAGCGGCGAGCCTTCGTGACCACGCAGCACGCCGGTCGAGAAGGTCCATGCGACCGCATCTGCTGACATTGTCCTTGTTGATCTGGTGAGCTGAATAGCGCTGGTTGGCGTAGTCGCCCGTCTGGATGGCCCACTGGTTGGGGTCATCGATGATTTTCTGCAATTCCGGATTGGCGAAGGCGACCTGTGAGCCGCCTATGGTCAACACGGCAAGCAATGTGAGAAGTCGTTTCATTGTATCCTCCCGTTGAGTGATGCCGATCAGGGTCATCCACCCTCTTCGCCCCGGGAAAACCTCGCGGTCTCCTCCTTCCCGGCATCGGCTTTGCGAAAATCCCCCGAGACCTTGCACCTCGGATGTCCGAGGCTTCGATCTCATTATCCTGCTGGTCACGTCCCTCCTGTCGTTAGAGGTGCGCGGCGACTTACACTAAGAAGCCGCGAACCCACCTGTCGCCTTCTGGTGCGACACATCGGCACCGGTTGATGCCGGTGCCATGCGCAGTCTTGTCACGCGGCGTTGAGCCGCTCGGCGTGCCAGCGCACGTGGTCCTCGCCGAAACTCGCCACAAAATAGTAGCTGTGGTCATAGCCCGCCTGCATGCGCAGGACGCCGGGCTGGCGCCGCTCTGCGATCAGGCTGGCCATGGCCTCGGGGCGCAACTGTTCGAGGAACTGGTCCATCGCGCCCTGGTCGATCAGAATCTCGCCGGCCCAGCCCCGTTCGGCGAGCAGCAGGCAGGCGTCGTACTCCACCCAGTGCGCCTCGTCGTCGCCGAGATAGGAGGAGAACTGCTTGCGCCCCCAATCCGATCGTGTCGGATTGACGATCGGGGCAAAGGCGGACACCGAACGAAATTGCGCCGGATTGCGAAAGGCGATCGTCAGGGCGCCGTGCCCCCCCATCGAATGGCCGGTGATACCGTGCACACCGTTGAGCGGCTGCTCCGCCATGAGCAATTCGGGCAGTTCCGAAACAATGTAGTCGTACATCCGAAAGTGCCGGGACCACGGCTTCTGCGTGGCATTGACATAGAAGCCCGCTCCCTGACCGAGGTCATAGGCCTGATCGTCGGCGACGCCTTCGCCCCGCGGCGAAGTGTCCGGAAAGACCAACGCCAGGCCATGTTCCGCCGCGTGGCGCTGCAGCCCCGCCTTGGTCATGGCATTCTCATGCGTGCAGGTCAGTCCCGACAGGTACCAGAGCAACGGCACCGGCCGGTTCCCGGCCTGCGGCGGCAGGAAGAGGCCGAAGGTCATTTCGCCCCCGCAAACCTCGGAGCTATGCCGGTAGACCGACTGTGTACCGCCGAAGCACCGGTTTTGCGATACGAGTTCCATCGGCCCACTCAATAGATCACGACGCCGCGGATGCTTTC
>JAHRYZ010000213.1 GCA_020621905.1 Rhizobium sp. | reverse complement strand
TGCCGCGCATCCAGGACATGGCGAAGGAGGACGGCCTCTTCGTCGAATCCTTCATTTCCTCGTTCACGGCCACCAGCCCGGAGGCGGAAGAACGGCTGCAGGCCTTCCTCGACAAACGTGCGGCGCGCCTCAAGGCGCCCGGTGCGAACTGAGGAGAGCATCGTGGATCTGTCTCTCCGCAGCGTCGATCAGGTCAAGGTGGGAGCGCTTTCCGGTTCGCTCGGCTTCCTCTTGCGGCTGGCGCAGTTGCGCGCCTTCGAGGATTTTTTCTCCGACCGGGGTCCGCGCGGTCTGAAACCCGGCGAATTCTCCGTGCTTTGGGTCATCTCATGCAATCCCGGCATCCGCCAGAGCGCGCTCGGCCATCGGCTGATGATCAAGCGGGCCCACATGACGAAGTTGATCCGCGCGCTGGAAGAGCAGGGTTTCGTGTCCCGCGAAGTCCCCGATGCCGATCGGCGCGCGGTCGAGCTGACATTGACGCCCACCGGCGAGGAAGCCGTCGAGACGGCCGCTGCCGCCTTCTTCAGCTACGAGGAGACGACCGGCGCGCCGCTCAGCAAGCCCGAACAGGGGCAACTGATCGCACTTCTGCAGAAATATGTCGGCTTGGAGGAGGAGCAGACATGCCGTTGAACATCGACGATCTGGTCGCGATCGACTTCCACACCCATGCGGAGGAGCCGTGCTGCGGCCCGCGCGACGACGGATATGACGAGTTCCAGGCCGGTATGGCCAGCTACTTCAAGAATCCGGCCGGAGCCCAAGGCATGCTGCCGACGGTTCAGGAGACGGCAGCCTACTATCGCGAACGCAAGATCGCCTGCGTGATCTTCCCGGTCGATGCCGAACGGGAGACGGGTTTTCGCCGCTACGAGAACGAGGAAGTGGCGCGGATCGCCGCGGAAAATACCGACATCATGATCCCCTTTGCCTCGATCGATCCGGCCAAGGGCAGGCTCGGCGCCCGCGAGGCCCGCCGCCTGGTGCGCGAATTCGGCGTGAAGGGCTTCAAGTTCCATCCGACCATGCAGGGCTTCTACCCTATGACCGCAGCGCCTATCCGCTCTACGAGGCCATCGCCGAGGAAGGCGCGATCACGCTCTTCCATACCGGTCAGACCGGCGTAGGCGCCGGCATGCGCGGCGGCATGGGCATGCGGCTGAAATATTCCAATCCGATCCACCTGGACGATGTGGCGGCCGATTTCCCCGACATGCCGATCATTCTCGCCCATCCCTCCTTCCCCTGGCAGGAGGAGGCGCTGTCCGTCGCGACCCACAAGCCCAACGTCTACATCGACATGTCGGGCTGGTCGCCGAAGTACTTTCCGCCAATCCTGATCCGCTACGCCAACACCATGCTGAAGCACAAGATGCTGTTCGGCTCCGACTGGCCGGCGATCACTCCGGACCGGTGGCTCAAGGATTTCGAGACGATCGATATCCGCGACGAAGTCCGTCCGCTGATCCTCAAGGAAAACGCCCGGAGACTGCTGAAGCTTTAGATCTATCGACCCGTAACGTGTTCTGAACTGGGAGGAAATGAACATGAAGCGCATGCTGTATATGATTGCGGGGCTCGCTGCCCTGGCTGCCACGACCGCCGATGCCCGCGAACTGCGTGTCGCACCCGGCGCACCGCCTGCCCATCCGTCCAACAGCCACCTCTATCTAAAGCTCGTCGAATATCTGCCGGAGGTCTCCGGTGGAAACCTCACCGCGCAGATGCTCGGTCCCGAAGTGGTCGGCCTCGGCCAGATGAAGGACGCCCTGCAGAGCCAACTCGTCGAGGTCGGCAACCTGCTGCCGCTCTATTTCCCGGCCGACCTGCCGAACATGTCGTTGGCCGGGGAACTGGCACTGTCCGGTCGCGAGCCGCACGCAATGGCGGCGGCGATGACGGAATACATGGTGACCTGCGACACCTGCCAGGCGGAGCTGAAGAAGTTCGGCGTCGTCTACCTGGGGTCCGGCTCCTCGGACGTCTATGCGCTGCTGACCACCAAGCCGGTCAAGACCGCAGCCGACATCAAGGGGCTCAGGCTGCGCAGCGGCGGTGCGCCTTTCTCGCGCTGGGCCGAGAATTTCGGCGCCGTGCCCGCCAATATCGGCGTCGGCGACACCTTCGAATCCATGTCGCAGGGCGTGATCGACGGCTCGATGGCGTCGATCGGCGATCTCCTGTCGTTCCGGCTGGTGGAACTGGTGAAGAACATCACCTTCATTCCGCTCGGTACCTATCACGCGACCTCGGATTTCACGGTCGCCAACTCCGCCTGGGAGGGCCTCTCTCCCGAGGAGCGCAAGCAACTGGCAACGGCCGCCAACAAGGCGAATGTCGTCTTCACCCAACGTTGGGGTTACGAGATGGCGTCGATCGCCAAGGAGGCCGCGCAAAAGGCCGGTATCCAGTTCCTCGAGCCGGATGCCGAATTCCTGAAGGCGTCGGAAGCCTTCGCCGAGGCGGACAAGGCGACGGCGGCCAAGGTATCGCAGGAGCGTTTCGGATTTGACGATGCCCAGGCGCGCGTCGACCGTTTCGTCGCGCTGGTCGAGAAGTGGAACGGCATCGTCAAGGAGGCGAAGGGCGACACGGACGCCATTGCCAAGCGTCTCGACGACGAAGTCTGGAGCAAGATCGACTTCGCCACCTACGGACTTTGAGGTGGGGGCCGGCGGGCCAGATACCCGCCGGCCGGTCCTCTTTCGCCAATGTTTTTTCAAAGGGTCTTCCATGCCCCAGCTCTTTTCCCTTGCCGACAGACTGTCGCGCATACTGGCCTTCGTCGGTGCCGTGGGCGTCATCCTGATGATGGTCCATGTCTGCGCCGACATCATCGCACGCACGATCACTGGGGCCTCGCTGCCGGCCACGGTCGAAATCGTCTCCTATTACTACATGGTGCTCGTTGCCTTCCTGCCGCTGGCCTGGGTCGAGCGTCGGGGCGGCATGATCTCCGTCGAACTGATCGAGTTCATGATGTCGCCGCGCATGATGAAGGTGTCCGACGGCATGATCGCCGCGCTCGGCACGGTGATCTATGCGGTGATGGCCTATGCGACCTGGATCACGGCGGTGAAGAACTACGTGACCGGCACCTTCGTCGTCGCGCTGCAGGTCAAGATCATCACCTGGCCCGGCTATTTTCTGCCGTCTATCGGCTTTGCGCTCGCTGCTGCCATCCTGGCGGTGCGCTTCCTCCAGATCACCACAGGCAGCGTCGACACGGCGCGGGAGAGTGAAGCATGAGCGTCGAAACCGGTCTCTACGGCATCGGCATACTGGCCCTGCTGCTGCTGCGGATTCCCGTGGCGCTGGCGATGATCTCGGTCCCTTCGGCGGCATCGCGTTTCTGCTCGGCTTCAAGCCGGCCCTCGGCATGATCACCTCGACGCCCTACAGCTTCGTGGCGAGCTGGACCATGAGCGCCGTGCCGATGTTCCTGCTGATGGGGTTCATCTCCTTCCATGCAGGACTGACCACCAACCTGTTCGATGCGGCGAAGGCGATCCTCGGGCGGGTTCCCGGAGGGCTGGCGATCTCCTCGATCTTCGCCTGCACCGGCTTTGCCGCCGTCAGCGGTTCCTCGATCGCCTGCGCCGCCGCCATGGGCCGGATCGCCATTCCGGAAATGGTCAATGCCGGCTATCGGCCGAGCTTTGCCGCCGGGGCGCTGGCCGCAGGCGGCACGATCGGCGCCCTGATCCCGCCCTCGATCCTGATGATCGTCTACGGCGTCTTCGCCGAGACGTCGATCACGCAGATCTTCGTCGGCGGCATCGGCGTCGGGTTGTTGACCGCACTCTCCTATTGCCTCGTCGTGCTGACGGTCTGCTGGCTGAGGCCGGACATCGTGCCGCGCACCCTGACGGCCGTATCCGGGGAGGGCGGCAACCGGGCGGCGATCCTGCGCATATGGCCGCTGCTCATCCTCGTGCTGCTGGTGTTCGGCGGGTTGTTCTCCGGCTATTTCACCGCGACGGAGGCGGGTGCTGTGGGTGCCGGAGGTGCGTTCCTGCTGTCGGCGATCACCGGCAAGCTCAGCATGCAGGTCGTGCGCGTCTCGCTTTTGGAAACGCTGACCACCTGCGCATCGCTGTTCATCATCGGCATCGGCGCCTCGATGTTCACCCGGTTCCTCGGCGTCACCGGGCTATCTTCCTTCATCGGCTCCTTCGTCGCCGGTGCGGATCTCGGCTATGTCGAACTGATGACCATCATCGTGGTGATCTATCTCATCCTCGGCATGTTCATGGAGCCCTTCGGCGCCCTGCTGGTGACGCTGCCGGTGCTGCTGCCCGTGCTGAAGGCCGAGGGTATCAGCCTCGTCTGGTTCGGCGTTTTGGTGGTCAAGCTGCTGGAGATCGGCATGATCACGCCGCCGGTGGGGCTGAACGTCTTCGTCATCAAGAACGTGGCGTCCCGCTATGTCACGGTGGTGCAGGTGTTCAAGGGTGTTACGCCCTTCATGCTGGCCGATCTGCTGGTGGTGATCCTGACGATCGCGTTCCCGGCAATCGTGCTCAGCCTGCCGCAACTGGTCTTCTGACAGGATCGTTAGCCGGCTTATGTCCGAAGTGAAGAAGGGCGGGAACAGTTCCCGCCTTTTTTCATCCCCGGTTCCTCGTGCGCCGAACGGCCGGCGGCACGACCTGTCGTCAGCGGTCCATGCGTTCGAGTTCGGCCGGCGCCCCTGTTTTCGCCGCGCCCATTCACCGGCCGCCTTGATGCCGCCCAGCGGGAAGAGGTGCAATTGCTCGATCAGGCTGTTGGGATTGCGGGCCTTGTAGTCGGCAAGCCCCGCCACGAATTCGGTCGGCTCGTAGGGAACGAGGAGGCGGGTGACGTCCAGGGCGCGCTTCTGCAGCACCTTCAGGGACGGGCCGACGCCGCATGACAGCGCATATTGCACGAGCGTCTGCAGCTTGGCCGGCCCGGCGACGCCCACATGGATCGGCAGAGTGATGCCGGCCTGCTGGATGCGCTCGGCCCAGTCCGTGACGGCGCCGGCGTCGAAGGCGAACTGGGTGACGATCGCCATGTCGGCATCGGTTCGCGCGGCAAAATCCTGCTTCCAGGCGAGCGCCTGGTCGACCTTGTGCGTCGAGCCGTCCCTGTCTATGTCGCGGTTTCCCTCCGGATGGCCCGCGACATGGAGGCGGGTAAATCCGTATCGATCGAAGAGGCCGGTCTCCATCATCTGGATCGAGCTGTCGAGGCTGCCCGCCGGCTCCTGTTGCCCGCCGCCCAGAAGCAGGGCCTCCTGAACGTCCGCCTCGTGGCGATAGCGCTTGATCCAGTCCTCCAGCGTTGCCGCATCCGGAATGCTGCGGGCGGGGAAGTGCGGCATGACCGGGAAGCCCTCGGAACGCAGACGGCGCGCGGTCGCGACCATGTCCTCGATGGGGGTGCCGGCAATGTGGGCGATATAGACGCGCGTTCCGGCCGGCAGGAGCGCCCTGAAGTCGTCGATCTTGGCTGCGGTGCGCGGCATGACCTCGATCGACCAGCCGTCGAGGATGTCCCCCAGACCCGGCGATGACACTTGCCGATTGGCGCGACCCTTGAAATTCAACAATGCCATTCTTTCCTCCTGAAACATAATTAAGTGTCGGAGCGGTGGCCCGGCGCCCGTCCGGCGGGAAGGAGGGACCGGGGGGACGGGGGGCTAGGTTCGCGGCGTCATGGGTTCGCTGATGCGGTGTGACTGGAAGGAATCCGGCAGCGGCGTCAGTTCGATCGAGGCGACGATGCCGGCCCTGTTGAACGGGTCGCCTTCGGCGAAGGCGCGGGCATGGGCGAGGTCCGCAGCCTCCAGAATTCCGAAATTGCCGATGGCCGCGCCGTTCTCATCGAGCAGCGCCGAGCCGATGAGCACGATCGCGGTCCCGTCCCCGCCGGACTGGACCCAGGCGCGATGCGCCGGCCGATGGGCGTCGCGGGGTTCGTCTTGTCCGGGATGATGCAGGCAGCGCATGAGGACGAACATCGGCTCAGCCTGCGTTTTCGAGCACGACCATGCCGGCGCCGGTCATCGAGGCCGGGGCGTGATAGTGCTTGTGGAGCAGGTTCACCTGCGGGTTCATCGCCGCGCGCATGACCAGCCACATGATCAGCTCCGCCCCTTCCGAGCCGAATTGTTCGACATAGTCCTCGCGGCTCATCGACCGATAGGGTTCCGGATTGGCGGCGATGCCGTCGAGCCAGGCGCGGTCCGCCGGCTGGTTGATGAAGCCGGCGCGGGCGCCCTGCAGCTGGTGGGAGAGGCCGCCCGTCCCCAGGATGACGACCCGTTCGTCGCTGGGCCAGCTCTCGATCGCCTCCCGCAGGACCAGTCCCATGTCCCAGCAGCGTTGCGGCGTGGGGATCGGATACTGGATCGTGTTGACCCAGATCGGCAGGATCTTGACCGGCCAGCGTTCCGGTCGGCCGAAGAACAGTTCCATCGGGACCTGCAGGCCGTGGTCGACCTCGATTTCGCGGCAGACCAGCGGATCAAAATGCCGCTCGACGAGCTTGTCGACGAAATGCCAGGAGAAGTCGACCGCTCCCTCGAAGAGTGGAACGGCGCGCGGACCCCAGCCCTCGTCCACCGGCTCATAGGTCTCGGCGACACCCACGGCGAAGGTCGGCACCTTGTCTAGGAAGAAGGTGTTGCCGTGGTCGTTGAAGACGACGACGGCGATGTCGGGTCTCGCGTCCCGCATCCAATCCTTGCCGGCTTCGTAGCCGTCGAAGAAGGACTTCCAGTCGGCGCTGTCGCGCAGGCCCTTGTCGAGCGCCGCGCCGATCGATGGGACGTGGCTCGTCCCGATGCCGCCGATAATCCTAGCCATCGCGTTTCTTTCCCAGCCGTTCGTAGAGAAAATCGTCATGCGACATGCCGGCCTGCGCCGCGCCGATCGCAGTGATCGGGGTCGGGTCCACCGCCGCGATCTTCAGGATGAAGAACAGGTTGCCGCCGAGCCGCACCATCTCGTGCCAGTCGCGCCTCATCACGGCGGACTTTTCCTCGCCGGTCAGGCCGAAGCTGTCGAGATAGGCTTCCTCATTCGCCTTGAAGGCCGCCCGATTGGCCGGCCGGCCAAGCGCCATGGCCATCTTGTTGAGCCTGTATCCGCGGATCGATCCGGCGCGATCGAAGAGCGGCGTGTCGGGTATGGTTTGCGCTGCGAGCATCGATCCTCCAAATCTGCGGCTGAGCCAGTCGCCAAGGGCG
>JAHRYZ010000212.1 GCA_020621905.1 Rhizobium sp. | reverse complement strand
GGGCGACCAGGCTGGAGCTCGCCATCGGCCCGGCACGAATGGCGATGTCAGCCCGTTCCGCCAGCAGGTCGACCACCTGGTCGGTCTGGACGATCTCCACGGAAATGCCGGGATGGGCTTCCAGGAAGCGAGAAAGCACCGGCGCGAGGATATGCGTGCCATAGGCCGCGCTGGTGTTGATGCGGATCAGGCCGCGCGGATTGTCGAGCGAGGCTGCACTCTTCTCCGCCTCGTCGATGTCGGCGAGGATGCGCACCGAGCGCTCGTAGAAGACCTGGCCTTCCGGCGTCAGCAGCAGTTTGCGGGTCGAGCGATTGACCAGCCGCGTGCCGAGCCGGGTTTCCAGCCGCGCGACGAGCTTGCTGACGGCTGAAGGCGTCATGCGGCAGGCGCGGGCGGCGGCGGAAAAGCCGCCTCGTTCCACCACCTGCACGAAGACTTCCATCTCGCCGGATCGATTGATGTCCTGTCGGGCCATGATGTGACTTCAGTTCACATATATTGTTCTTCTCGGCATACTATTTCACCGAACCGCATCTGTCTATCTGGAGAGCCTAACGGCACCAGATAGAGGATGTCTCTCCATGCCCCTTGCCCTTTATGCTCTCACCGCCGGCGCCTTCGGGATCGGCGTCACCGAATTCGTCATCATGGGATTGCTGATCGAGGTCGGCCGCGATCTCGGCATCTCGATCGCCACGGCCGGCCTGCTGATCTCCGGCTATGCGCTCGGCGTGGTCGTCGGTGCGCCGATCCTCACCGCCTTTGCCGGGCGGATGAAGTCGCGCACCATACTTTTGCTGCTGATGGTGGTCTTCACCATCGGCAATGCGGCCTGTGCGCTGGCCCCGAACTTCGAAGCGCTGATGGTCGCCCGCTTGGTCACGGCGCTGGCCCACGGCACCTTCTTCGGCGTCGGCTCCGTGGTGGCGACCAGCCTCGTCGCCGAGGACCGCCGCGCCTCGGCCATCGCCGTCATGTTCACCGGGCTTACGGTCGCCAACATCGTCGGCGTCCCGCTCGGCACCTGGCTCGGCCAGGAATATGGCTGGCGAATGACGTTCTGGGCGGTTGCCGTCGTCGGGGTCATAGCCTTTGCCGTTCTCGCCATCTTCCTGCCGAAGGAAGACGCCGCGGCGGACAAGACGAGAAGGGAACGTCCCTCTCGGTACTGTTCAGCGAACCGGTGGTGACCAGCCTCGCCATGACCGTGCTCGGTTTCGCCGCGGTTTTTGCCGTCTTCACCTTCATCGCGCCGATCCTCACCCAGGTCAGCGGCTTTGCCGAGACGGCCGTCTCGCCGATCCTGCTGCTGTTCGGGGCCGGTCTGGTCGTCGGTAACCTGCTCGGCGGCCGCCTGGCCGACCGCAATCTCGACCGCGCTTTGATCCTGTCGCTGGGCGGGCTCGGCGTCGTGCTGGTCGCCATGGAAATGCTGATCGGTTACCCGTTCGCCGCCGCGGCCATGGTCGGCCTGCTCGGTGCCGCCGGCTTTGCCACCGTTGCGCCGCTGCAGCTGCGCATCCTGCAGAAGGCCAGAGGCATGGGGCAGGCGCTGGCCTCCAGCCTCAACATTGCCGCCTTCAACCTCGGCAATGCGATCGGCGCCTGGGTCGGCGGGCTTACCATCGAGCACGGTCCGGGCCTTGCCCATCTGCCGATCGTCGCCGCCATCTTCCCCGTTGCGGCCGTCGGACTCGCCCTCGTCGCCATGCGCCGCGAGCAGCGGGGCCTGGATGCGGCGCCGGCCAAGGCCTGAACCACACCCCACCAACGCATCAACTATCGAAAGGACACTGTCATGGAATATCGTCGCTTGGGAGCTTCCGGCCTGCGCGTGCCGGCCTTGAGTTTCGGTGCCGGCACGTTCGGCGGCTCCGGCCCGCTCTTCGGCGCCTGGGGCAATACCGATGTGACCGAGGCGCGGCGGATGGTCGACATCTGCCTCGAGGCCGGGGTCAACCTGTTCGACACGGCCGACGTCTACTCGGCCGGCGCCTCGGAGGAGGTACTCGGCCAGGCCATCAAGGGCCGGCGCGGCGACGTGCTGATCTCCACCAAGACCGGCCTGCCAATGGGCGACGGCCCGGCGGAGTGGGGCACGTCCTCGGCGCGCCTCGTGACCAGCGTCGACGCCGCCCTGCGCCGCCTCGGCACAGACTATATCGACCTCCTGCAGCTTCATGCCTTCGACGCCTCGACCCCGGTCGAGGAGGTGCTGTCGACCCTCGACCGGCTCGTCGCCGCAGGCAAGCTTCGTTATGTCGGCGTCTCCAATTTCGCCGGCTGGCAGATCATGAAGTCGCTGGCTGCCGCCGAAAAGCACGGCTGGCCGCGCTACGTGGCCAACCAGGTCTACTATTCTCTGGTCGGCCGCGACTACGAATGGGACCTGATGCCGCTCGGCCTTGACCAGGGCATCGGCGCGATGGTCTGGAGCCCGCTCGGCTGGGGCCGTCTCACTGGCAAGATCCGCCGCGGCAGCCCGCTGCCGAAGCAGAGCCGCCTGCACGAAACGGCCGCCTTCGGCCCGCCGGTCGACGAAGAACGGCTCTACCGTGTGGTCGATGCATTGGACGTCATTGCCGAGGAGGCCGGCAAGACCGTGCCGCAGGTGGCGCTTAACTGGCTGCTGTCGCGCCCGACCGTCTCTTCGGTCATCATCGGCGCCCGCAACGAGGAGCAACTACGCCAGAACCTCGGTGCCATCGGCTGGACCCTGACGGCCGAACAGATCGCCGCGCTCGACGCCGCCAGTGTGACGGACGCCGCCTATCCGCATTTCCCGTACTATCGCCAGGAAGGCTTCGCCAGGCTCAGCCCGCCGGCGGTGTAAAACGCCGTGTGCAGATCGCCGCCGTTCACTCGGCGGCGATCTTGCCGGCCAGCTCACGGTTCTTCATCAGCTTGTAGACGATCGAATCCATCAGCGCCTGGAACGAGGCGTCGATGATGTTTTCCGACACGCCGACGGTCCACCAGCGCACGCCGGTATCGTCGGTGGACTCGATCAGCACGCGGGTGATGGCTTCGGTGCCGCCGTTGAGGATACGCACCTTGTAGTCCGCGAGTTCGAGATCGGCGATCTCGGCCTGGAATTTGCCGATGTCCTTGCGCAGCGCGAGATCAAGCGCGTTGACCGGGCCGTCGCCGTCGGCGACCGACATGACGGCCTTGCCGTCGATCACCATCTTCACGACGGCTTCCGACACCGTTTTGAGGCGGCCATGGCTGTCGAAGCGGCGCTCGACCATGACGCGGAAGCTCTCGACCGAGAAGAAGTCCGGCACGCTGCCGAGCGTGCGGCGGGCGAGAAGCTCGAAGCTCGCATCCGCGCCCTCATAGGCATAGCCCGACGCCTCGCGCTCCTTGACGATCGAGATCAGCTTGTCGAGCCGCGGATCCTGTTTGTCGACGTCGATGCCGCGCCGCTTCAGCGCATTGATGAAATTGGCCTTGCCGCCCTGGTCGGAGACCATGACCTTGCGGAAATTGCCGACGCTTTCCGGTACCACGTGTTCGTAGGTGCGCGGGTCCTTCAGCAGCGCCGAGGCATGGATACCGGCCTTGGTGGCGAAGGCTGACGCCCCGACATAGGGTGCCTGATGGTCGGGCGAGCGGTTGAGCAGCTCGTCGAAGGCGTGCGACAGCCGGGTGAGCTCGACCAGCTTGTCGGTGTCGATCGCCGTTTCGAAGCGCGACGCATAGGTCTCTTTCAGACAGAGTGTCGGGATGATCGTCACCAGATTGGCGTTGCCGCAACGTTCGCCGATGCCGTTCAGCGTGCCCTGGATCTGGCGCACGCCGGCTTCCACGGCGGCCAGCGAATTGGCGACCGCCTGGCCCGTGTCGTTGTGGGCATGGATGCCGAGCGAGGCGCCGGGAACGCCGGCGGCGATCACCGCCTGGACGATGTCGCGGATCTCCGGCGGCTGGGTGCCGCCATTGGTGTCGCACAGCACCACCCAGCGTGCGCCGGCGTCATAGGCCGCCTTGGCGCAGGCCAGAGCGTAAGCGGGATTGGCCTTGTAGCCGTCGAAGAAATGCTCGCAATCGACCATCGGCTGCTTGCCGGCGGCGGCGACCGCCTCGACGCTCTCGCGGATGCTGTCGAGATTTTCGTCGTTGGTGCAGCCGAGCGCCACTTCGACGTGATAGTCCCAGGTCTTGGCGACCAGGCAGACCGCGTCGCTCTCGGCTTGAAGCAATTGCGTGAGGCCCGGATCGTTGGAGGCCGAGACGCCGGCGCGCTTGGTCATGCCGAAGGCGACGAATGAGGCGCGGCTGGTCCGCTTCTTGGAAAAGAAGGCCGTGTCGGTCGGGTTGGCGCCCGGATAGCCGCCCTCGACATAGTCGAGACCGAACTCGTCCAGCATGGCGGCGATGGCAATCTTGTCCTCGACCGAAAAATCAATGCCCGGCGTCTGCTGCCCGTCGCGCAGCGTGGTGTCGAAGAGGTAGATCTTTTCGCGTGTCATGTGTGTGCCTCCCGAGGCATATGTCGTCTCTTCATTGCGCTGCCCCTCATCCGGCTGCCGCCACCTTCTCCCCGCAAGCGGGGAGAAGGGCCGCGCCGCCGACGTGTCCGTCCCCTCTCCCCGCCTGCGGGGAGAGGGTCAGGGTGAGGGGCTATCTTACTTTTTCCCCGCAAACCGGTCCGTCGCGCGGATCAGCTGGTCGAGGATGCCCGGCTCCAGATAGGCGTGTCCGGCACCCTCGATCAGGTGGAAATCGGCCTTGGGCCAGGCCTTGTGCAGTTGCCAGGCATATTTCGCCGGGCAGGGCATGTCGTAGCGGCCGTGCACGATCACGCCGGGAATGTCCCGGAGCTTATGGGCATCACGCAGCAACTGGCCTTCGTCCATCCACCCGCCATGGACGAAGAAATGGTTCTCGATCCGGGCGAAGGCGATCGCATAGTCGTCCTCGCCGAAATGCGCCTCATAGTCCGGGTTCGGCAGAAGCGTGATGGTGCCGCCTTCCCAGGTGCTCCAGGCGATCGCGCATTCGAGCTGCTTCTTCCTGTCCGTGCCCGTCAGGTAGCGGCGATAGGCGCCCATCATGTCGTGGCGTTCGTGCTGGGGGATCGGCGCCTGGAAGCGCTCCCACTTGTCGGGGAACATCTCCGACACGCCGAACTGGTAGTACCAGTCGAGCTCCGCCCTGGTCAGCGTGTAGATGCCGCGCAGGACCAGTTCGGACACGTGCTCCGGATGTGTCTCCGCGTAGGCGAGCGCCAGCGTCGAGCCCCAGGAGCCGCCGAACACCAGCCATTTGTCGACGCCCATCATGGTGCGCAGCCGTTCGGTGTCGGCGACGAGGTGCCAGGTGGTGTTGGCGTCCAGTCCGGCATGCGGGGTCGACTTGCCGCAGCCGCGCTGGTCGAACAGGAGGACATCGTAGAGCTTCGGATCGAACAGGCGGCGCTGCGTCGGGCTCGTGCCGCCGCCCGGGCCGCCATGCAGGAAAACGGCGGGCTTGGCACCTTTGGTGCCGACGCGTTCCCAATAGATCGTGTGGCCGTCGCCGACATCGAGGAAGCCGGTCTCGAACGGTTCGATCTCCGGGTAGAACCCGCGCAAGTCAGTGCTCATGATCAATCCTTTTGCTGCGGCCAGACCGCTGTATCATGGTCGGGATGCTGGTGGTTGCTCCGCGCGATCCGCGCATTTCCGTCCGGCAGGTCCGAACGGTCCGTCGCCTTTTGCGGCAGCGAGAAGAGCTTGTCGAAATAGGAAATCCGCGCCTCCACCCCGTCCTGCGACACGGGCGTGGTGGCTTCCGGATTGTCGAGGCTGCCGATCGTCACGCTGACATAGGGGGAATCGACGGTCTTGAAGAAAGTGGCGTGCCGCATCTCTCGCAAAAGCCCCGGCGGCAGGGATCGGAGGAGGAAAACCAGCGCGGCGCGCCGCGGGTGATCTCAAAGGTCTCCTCGCGGGTACCGGCGAGCGCCATGAAGAAATTGCCGCCGGCCTTCTGGCACATGCGGCAGTGGCAGAGATGCGGATAGCCGAGCTTGCCGGCGATGCGATAGCGCACCGCGCCGCACTGGCATCCACCGCTGTGGCTCTCGGCTCCGTTCAAGGCTCACTCCTCCTCGGGCGGCCAGACGGCCGTGTCATGGTCGGGATGCTGGTTCGACACCACCGAGGCGAAGAACGCTTCCATCTCCGGTGAGGTCGCCGCCGGCTTCTCGAACAGGTGGTCGATCCAGGGCAGCCGCTTGTCGTGGTTGACCTGCACCTGCGGCTCGATCAGCTCGGGGTGGTCAAATGCGCCGATTGCCAGTTCGATATGCTCGCCGACATGGTAGGTGAGGGGCGTGCCGCACTTGTTGCAGAAGCCGCGCTTGACCTTGGCCGAGGAGCGAAACAGCGAGGGCTGGCCGCGCGTCCAGGTCAGATGCGCATGATCGGCCGTCACCAGCGCGCCGAACAACGAGCCGAAGGCCTTCTGGCACATGCGGCAATGGCAGATCGACGGCCGTCCGAGCTTTTCCGCCCGGAACCTGACCGCACCGCACTGGCATCCGCCGGTGAAAATTCCATCCATTCGATCTTCTCCTAGCGAAGGGCCACATAGGCGACGACGCCGACGGTGATGAGTACGACCACGATGCCCTTGCCGATCAGGCCGTAGAGCAGCCATTTGGGCATCTGCGTATTGGGGTTCTTTTCCGTCATTCCTTGCTCTCCTTCGGCCATTGGCCGCCGGTGTCGTGGTCGGGATGCTGGTAGGATACGATCTCCAGCACGAAGGGCGCCTCTACGGCATCCTCTTCCGTGCGGTGGCCAGGCAGTTCGTGCAGACGGTCGACGAAGCCGATCTTGCCCTCGGTGCCGAACTGCACGATGGGCGGCAGCAGCGACGGATCGTCGAAGGCGCCGGCGGCAATCGCCACGCCGTCGGGCGCCTCGTAGGTCAGCGGCGTGCCGCAATGGCCGCAGAAGCCGCGAAGGGCGAAATTCGACGATCGGAATTTTTTCGGCTGACCGCGCGTCCATTCGAGCTTGGCGCCCCGCGTCGAGACGAGCGGCGCATAGTAGGCGCCGAACGCCTTCTGGCACATGCGGCAATGGCAGATCGACGAGTCCTTGAGGACGCCCGCGACCCGGAAGCGGACCGCGCCGCACTGGCATCCCCCGGTGTAGGTGGCTTCTGTCATGACGGGTCTCCCGTGCTGATGGCTTTGTCCCAGTGAGGCGGCCGGACATGCAATCGAAGGGCGCATTTCGACGAGGTGTCACCCCCCTCTGCCCTGCCGGGCGTT
>JAHRYZ010000211.1 GCA_020621905.1 Rhizobium sp. | reverse complement strand
CCCCCTCATCGCCTCGCATGCGCTCGGCACTTCTCCCCGCTGGGGAGAAGAGGGTGTCCCCCATCGGCGCCGCAGGGGGATTGGCCGCGCCTTCGATTTTCACCGCCATGGCTCTTGCGTATCTACGGAGTGTCGTACATATAGGAGGATATATGTATGCTTGAACCGCGAAAGGTTTCCCCATGTCCAAGAACTATCACGACATCACCAAGCAGATCTCGAGCGGCATCAGGACCTTGCGCAAGGACATTCCCGACGTGATGGCCGGGTTCTCGGCCATGGCGCAGGCGGCCGGCAAGGACGGGGCGCTGGACAAGAAGACCAAGGAACTGGTGGCGCTCGGCATTGCCATTTCCACCCGTTGCGACGGATGCATCGGCTTTCACACCGAAGCGCTGGTCAAGCTCGGCTGCACCCGCGCCGAGTTCGAGGAAACGCTCGGCATGGCGGTCTACATGGGCGGCGGTCCGTCGCTGATGTATGCCGGCGACGCCATGACCGCCTGGGAACAGTATGGAGGGGCAGCCGAGTAAGCCGTCTCTTTTCCGTCATCCGCGGCAAGCCCTTTTTCCTCGCCGGCGGGCCGGCGAGGGCGGCCGCGGCAGCTCTCCGGGATCGGTCCGGATTTGGCGGTTTCGCCAAGCGCCCGCGGAGGCTAGACTGGGGACCGACGAATCCCCTGGAGTTGCTCCGATGCGCCGCATGATCCTGATTTCGCTTGGTGTTCTTGCCCTGCCGGGGCTGGCGCTCGCCGGCGAGCCGACCTTCTTCCAGAAGGCGGCAAGCTCGCTCGCCGAATGCGAGAAGGCCTTTTCCGACACCACGCCGAACTTCAAGCGCCGCCGCGACTTCTTCATCCGCCGCACCACCGACGGCCGCGAACGGGTGATCCACTGCCTGCCCGACGGGGTGGTCGAACTGTTCTGCGACCCGGAGGCCAACCGCTCGATCGTCGCGGTGCTGGAGGGCGAGACGCTGCCGATTTGCGCCAAGCTGTCCATGGGCCTGAAGGTACGCAAGGAGCAGACGCTGATTGCGCAGTGAGGGGCTGCGGGTGGTTGCGGACGTTGCAGTGGACAGAGGAAAAAAATCAGAACGATAGGAAAATAATCCTTGACGGCGTGACGGTCGTTTGATAGGGTTCAAGCATAGTCGGAAAACTGCGGCCGGATCCTTCGAGGCCCGGTTGCGCCGGGCACCTCAGGATGAGGGGGCTTCGGCGGGTGGGCCGGCACAGGGATTTTGGTCAAGGCTCGGGAAACCGGGCCTTTTTTTGTTGGGCGCGGGGGTGGGCCCTTCGAGGCCCGGCTTTGCCGGGCACCTCAGGGTGAGGGGCGTGTCAAGCGGCTCCGGTCGGCTGCCGCCAGACGTCTGGCCGCTGCGACGGACTTACCCCCCTCTGTCCCTTCGGGACATCTCCCCCTCAAGGGGGGAGATCGGGCGGGCGAGTGCCCGGCTTCGTGCGGTCCTTGCTTGCGCTGGCGGGCAGGGCGGACACGCGACGGGCCTCGAGGCGAGGAGATTGTCATGGATCACGAACAGGATTTCGACCTTGCGCTGCTGGGCCTTGCGCCCGACGCGGACGGGTGGCGTGGGCTGGAAAGCGGGCGGGCGGCGGATGCGGCGGGGCTCGAGGTGAAATCGGCCGACGCGCTGTCGCCGCTCGACCGGCTGGCGGCGCTGCTCGACGACCTGACGACCGAGATGCGCCAGCAGTTCGAGCTGTTTCGCAAGCTGCGCGCCACGGCCGAAACGCTGATCGACGGCGCCGACGAGGCGGCCGCCAAGGCGGCGCGCGCCGATGCCAAGGCGGCGACCGACGCGATCGCGCTGATCGTGCGCACGCTGGAAAAGATCGACAGCCTGCAGCGCCAGCTGGCGCGCGACCGCGAGGACGCGGCCTTGGCAAGCGGCGAGGGCGAGGATGAAGAGGCGATCACGGCAGAACTGCTCCGCATCATCGAAACCCAGGCCGAAGCCCGGGCGAAAGCCCGCCTCGCCGCCTGGCAAAACGGCACCGAAGGGGCCGCCGCCGCGGGGATCGGTGGGGCAATCGAGCCGGCATCGACGCCTGATGCGGGAAGCGGTTGAGGCAAAGATCGTCGTGCGCCGGGGCAGACAGGCCCGCCGGGCTTTCGGTGAACACGGGGACGGCATGCAGACCCTGCTCGCCGATGCCGCGGGTCATGCGCTTGGCTGCGGGAGCGCGTTGATCGGCACGATCAGTGCCCGCCTCCCTGAGACCGAGACGGCGGTTGCCGATCCGGTCAGGGAGGGGGCGGATGGCACCAGAGCCAACGGCCCGGGGGAACCGGTGGCCGGAGAATGCGTCGCCCCGCCGATGGCCGCAGCCATAGCCCCGCTCACGACCGATGGAGCCGCACCGTTTCGGCTACCCACACTCGCCGTCCATGGGTGCGAAGACGGGATGCGAAGCACGGCGCCATGCCGGCCAGGCAGCGAAGCGTCCGCTCGCCACGGGGAGATGCAAGTCGCGCCGATGAGTGGTGCGCTGACCGGATCGCTGGACGAGACGGTCTGCGGCGTCGATGCCGAAGCGGATGACAAACGTTGTGAAGTCACCGCGGGCGACAATGGGCTTGCAGGAATTTCGACGGAGGCCGGGGCCGGTGGTGCGGGGCGGCAGATTGCACAGGCTGATGCCGAGCGTGGGGTCGCGGTCGAAGATGCGGGACCGCCGGTTGCTGCGGCTGATTCCGAAGCTCAGTTCAGCGAGGCGACGGACACAGCCGATCCGGCTGATGCCGAATCGCAGGTCATCGAGGCACCAGAAACGGCCGATCCTACTTCCGCGGCACTGGAGCAAGACCTGGCCGCCCTGGTCGCCGAACGGGGTCTGCTCGCCAGCCGGCGAAGCGGGCACAGCTGGGCGGTCACCGGCCGCGAGGAACAGAGGCCTCCCGCGGGCGACTGGTCGACCTGGCTGGTCATGGGCGGGCGCGGATCGGGCAAGACGCGGGCCGGGGCCGAATGGGTGCACGGGCTGGCGCTTGCCGCCGGCGCGCGCACCGATCTGCGGATCGCGCTCATTGCCGAAACGCTGGGCGATGCCCGCGAGGTGATGATCGACGGGGCCTCGGGCATTGCCCGGATCGCCCGGCGCCTGCGGCCGGAGGTGGAAATTTCCCGGCGCCGGATCGTCTGGCCGAACGGGGCGATCGCCCAGATCTTCTCCTCGGAGGACCCGGAAAGCCTGCGCGGGCCGCAGTTTCACTATGCCTGGTGCGACGAGCTGGCCAAATGGAAACATGCCGAGGAGACCTTCGACATGCTGCAGTTCGGGCTTCGGCTCGGCGAGCGGCCGCGCCAGCTGGTGACCACCACGCCGCGCGCCGTGCCGCTGCTGAAGCGGCTGATCGGGGACACGGAGACGGTGGTGACGCGGCTGTCGACCGCCGACAATGCCGCCCATCTGGCGCCCGGTTTCATCACTGCGCTGGAGCGGCGCTATGGCGGCACGCGGCTGGGGCGCCAGGAACTCGGCGGCGAGCTGATCGAGGACCGCGAGGACGCGCTGTGGAGACGCGACCGGCTGGAGGCGCTGACGGTGAGGCTGATCGAGCCGCTGCGGCGCATCGTCGTCGCGGTCGACCCGCCGGCTGGCAGCGGCCCGGCCTCGGTCTGCGGCATCGTCGTGGCCGGCCTGATGGAAAACGGCCGCGCCGCGGTGCTGGCCGACTGTTCGGTCGAGGGCCGCAGCCCAGCGGACTGGGCACGCGCCGTGGTCAACGCCTATCGCCGCTTCGAGGCGGACCGCGTGGTGGCCGAGGTCAACCAGGGCGGCGACATGGTGGCGGCCATGCTGAAGAGCGTGGAGGCCAACCTGCCGGTGACCATGGTGCGGGCGACGCGCGGCAAATACCTGCGTGCCGAACCGGTGGCGGCCCTCTACGAGCAGGGCCGGGTGGTGCATGCCGCCCGCTTCGTCGCGCTGGAGGACCAGATGTGCGATTTCGGCCCGGACGGACTGTCGGGCGGCCGCTCGCCGGACCGGCTGGACGCGCTCGTCTGGGCGCTGACGGCGCTGATGCTGGAGGACGGGCGAGGATCTGGTGGGATGTGAGGGGCCTTGATCCTTCGAGGCCCCTTTGGGGCACCTCAGGATGAGGGGTAGCGTTGTGCGTGCTTGGCACCGACGCTAGCGCCCACCGTGAGATGCCCGCCGCCGGTAGCCCTCACCCTGAGGTGGGAGCGTCAGCGACCCTCGAAGGGCGGGGGCGGGTGGTGTTTGCTGGCGGGTGTCGGTGAGCGGGTGGCCTGGATCCTTCGAGGCCGCTGCGGGGCACCTCGGGATGAGGGGGGAGCAGCGCAAAACAAAACCGGCGCCAGGGGCGCCGGTCGGAAGGGTGGGCAGAGAAGTTTACTTGGAGGCGGAGGCCGGCTGGGGGGATGCCTGTCGCATCTGCCGCCATTCGTTTTCCAGGCGCTCCAGCACATGGGCCGGGATGGTGGCGGCGGGAGCCTTGGACTGGGTCGTGCTGTTGATCTGCATCGCGCTACTCCTCACGGGGTTCATCTCGGTACTCAAACTCGGAATGCGGCGGAAGGTTCCACAGTGTTAAATCTTTGTAAATACGACCTTCTGCCCCTCTAAACGATTGAAATTCCTTCAAACGATTTAATCGCCCAAGAAAATTCGGTGGTGGTTAACCGCCGCGCCGGGCAAGGGGCTCAAGACCGGGCGCAAGCACGGCCAGGCGGGCCAAACGCCGTTTCGACAGGAGACCTTCATGACCTTCGACGAGCAGCGATTCTTCAAGACGGCGCGGCGCGACCTGTTTTCCGGGCGGCTGACGACCGCCCAGGTCTCGGGCATGACGGCGCTGATCGCCGGCTGGCGGGCGTTGACCGACATCGACGATCCGCGGCGCCTGGCCTATTGCCTGGCGACCGCCTTTCACGAGACCGGCGGGCGCATGCAGCCGGTGCGCGAGACCTTTGCCCCGAGCGACCGGGCGGCGATGCTCAGACTTGAGCGTGCCCATGCGGCGGGGCGGCTGCGCCAAGTGCGCACGCCCTATTGGCGGCTCGATGCCGAGGGCAAGAGCTGGTTCGGCCGCGGGCTGGTGCAGATCACCCACAGGCGCAATTACGAGAGGCTGTCGGCGGCGACCGGCATCGACCTGGTCGGGGATCCCGGTCGGGCGATGGAGATCGACGCGGCGGTGAGGATCCTGGTGATCGGCATGCGCGACGGGCTGTTCGGCGGGGTGACGCTGGCCGACGCCTTCGGCCGCGGCACGGCCGACTGGATTGGCGCCCGGCGCATCGTCAACGGCCGCGACCGGGCAGCCCTGGTGGCGGGCTACGGACAGGCCTTTCTCGCGGCGATCACCGGGGAGGGGCCGGGCGGATGACCGGGGAGAGCTCCGCCGACGCATTGAGCGCTGCGGCCGGGCATGCTATCGCCGCTCGCCGGCGCGTGTGCGCCGCACCTGAACGTCCAACCGGAACGCAAGGCCCGTGATCCGCCACATCGTCTTCTTCACCGTGCCCGAACGGGACAATCTCGAAGCCGTTCTCGAGGGCCTGTCGTTGCTGACCGGCATTCCGCATGCGCGGCGGCTGGAGATCGGCACCAATATCCGCGCCGACCGTTTCGACGGGCGGATCGACGTGGTGGTGCATGGCGAATTCGACGACGAGACGGCGCTCGCCGCCTACCACGCCCATCCGCTCTACCAGCAGTCGATCGATCGGGTGAAGCCGCTGCGCGGCGAGCGCTATGCGGCGGATTACGTGGTGGAGGATGCGGTGGGGGGTGGCGTCGTCCCCCTCACCAACAAAATCTGAGGTTTGGCTTCGGCCAAGCCCTCGATTTTGTCTCCTCTCTCTCGCCGGGGAGAGGAGGGGCGCGGCTGGCTCGGGATCCTCTTCTCCCCAACGAGGGAGAAGACGCGAAATCGGTATCTTAGCTTTAGCTAAGTGCCAGATTTCGCAGATGAGGGGGCTGGAAGAGCGTCAGGCTCGACCCTCCAGAACCTCGACGACATGGGCGAGGGCCTGACCGACATCCGCGTAGATCTCTTGGTTCCAGAAGCGGAGAATGCGGTAACCGAGCGAGGACAGATAGCGGTCGCGGTATTCGTCGCGCGGGTCTTCGGCATGCTGAAAGCCGTCGAGTTCGACGATGAGTTTCCTGTCCGCACAGACAAAATCGACAATATAGGGACCAATCGGGACCTGACGTCGAAACTTGTGGCCGTTCAAAAGCCGGTTGCGGACCTGCGACCAGAAGATCGCCTCGGGATCGGTCGCATCGATCCGCATTTGCCTGGCCCGCTTTCGGGCCAATTCGGGAAACTCTCTGGCCATCTCGGCTCTCCGGAGAAGACCAAATCATGCAGTTTCACCGCAGACGACGCAAGGCAGGTCCCCGCCTCCTCTCCCCAGCGAGGGAGAGGATACAAAATCACGATCTTAGCGACGGCTAAGTCGTAGATTTTGTTGGTGAGGGGGACGAATTGATACGATGGCCCTTCCCGGAGAACCGGGGATGCGACCGGTGCAAGGGACGTTGCAGATTGCTCGCGGCGGTCCAGCCCCCTCATCTGCGAAATCTGGCACTTAGCTTTCGCTAAGATACCGATTTCGCTTCTTCTCCCTCAAGGGGAGAAGAGGGGCGCGGCCTGCATCCAACCACCCAACAACAGGACGAATCCGATGAGATTGCCGTTTCGTCTGCCGTGGGCTTTCCCGGCGGAGCAGAGAGCCGTGTCCGATGCCAAGGCGGCGGGCGGGGGGGTGTCGCTGGTGGCGGCGGAAGGCGAGGCGCGGTGGACCGGGCGGTCCTATGCCGCGCTTTCGCGCGAGGGCTTCATGAAAAACCCGGTGGCCCACCGCACCGTCAGGCTGGTGGCCGAAGCCGCGGCCGCCATTCCCTGGCTCGCCTATCGCGACGCGCAGGAGCTCGACCGGCATCCGGCGCTCTCGCTGATCGGCCAGCCGAATGCCCGCATGGGCGGGGCGGATTTCTTCGAGGCGCTCTACGGGCACCTGCTGCTCTCCGGCAACGCCTATGTCGAGGCGCTGGCGATCGGCCCGCGGCCGGCCGAACTGCATCTTCTCAGGCCCGACCGGGTGTCGGTGGTCGCCGGCGCCGACGGCTGGCCGGAGGCCTATGACTATCGCGCCGGATCGCAAAGGCGGCGGATTCCGGCGGGCGGCGGCGCGGCAGGGGGCGCAGGCGTCGGTGGTGGCACAGGGCGGGGCGGCGGGCTGCTGCATGTGAAGCTCTTCCACCCGCTTGACGACCATCTCGGCTTTCCGCCGCTGGCGGCCGCCCAGGTGGCGCTC
>JAHRYZ010000210.1 GCA_020621905.1 Rhizobium sp. | reverse complement strand
AATCCAACACTCTATCCAGCTGAGCTACGGGTGCATCCGACGGCGCGTCGTGTGACTCGCCGTTCATCTGGTTTGGCGGTCATACCCTAGACTTCCCTTGGCATCAATGCGGAAAATGCGCGAATTGACGCGGGGAAATCTGTCAACTTTTGCCCGGCGGCGTCGGCAAACCCTTGTGCGGGCAATGCAATGCTATAAAATCATTCATAGATTTCCAGATATTAAGGTATTTTCGCAATGCCTCCGTCTGGGTGGGGGGAAACGAGTACAAGAATGGCGACGGCATGATGGACGATCAGGCTGAGGAGGTGGCACGCAGCGCTTCCAAGATAGATTTTTCGATGATGGAAGACGCGGTCGGCTACCGTCTGCGGCGGGCGCAGCTCGGTGTTCCAGGATTTCAACGAGGCCTTTCGGCAGGGGCCTGCGGTCGACGGATTTTGCCGTCCTGATGGTGCTGACCCGCAATCAGGGCGCCAAGCAGAGCGAAGTGGCCGAGGCGCTGGGCATCCAGCGGGCCAATTTCGTCGCCATCGTCGACGGGCTGGAGAACAAGGGTTTCGTCGCGCGGCGCAAATCCGAGATCGACCGGCGCGTGCAGTCGCTCTATATCACCGATGCCGGGCTTGCCTATCTCGATGAACTGCTGCCGATCTGGCAGGAGCACGAGGAGCGCCTGCTGGCGCAGCTTGGCGGAGAGCAGGCACGCGACCAGCTGATCGGGCTGTTGAAGCGCCTCTACGACTGAGACAGGACGGCGCGGTCGTCAGACCGGCCTGAGCCTGCGAATCGCTTCGTCGACCAGCAGGTTGGCGATCTTCATGCGCGTCGTGGCCATGTCGCGAAAATCCGATGATACCGGTCAGTGATTGTGGCGGGCGAAGCGCGGCGCTTTCGCCAAGCGTCTCCGGTCATCTTCCGCCTTCAGGTCGAGATCTTCGCAATCTGCTGATCGCCAGCCGCGCCAGATGGCTCGGCATGACAGGTCGACCGGCGCTGCGGGCGGCGCCGGTATCGGTTCGGGCATGGGGTCCGGCAGGGCGGATAGGCGTCGGTGAAGGCCGCGGCCGACCCATGGTCGACGCTCCGGCGACGAAGCCGCTCGACAGGCGGAGACCCGGTAGGCCACCACGGGGCGGATCGCATCCGCCTCTTCGGCGAGCCGTTCGACGACGGACTGAAAGAGTGATTTGCGAACAACATCGCTGCCTCCTCATGGCTGGTGGAGAAGCACGGCAAGGTGGCGCCGGCCCATCGCCGGACGGCGGCGCGCGGCACATTCCGGTGCTGGGAAGTCACCGGCTCTGGCTTTGGCCCTGATTGACCAGGACGGTGACCTTGAGATCCGCCGGACTGGCGATGCGCATGCCCGACACCGGGGCGGCGTCGGCATAGCAAAGGCCGGTCGCCAGCCGCACGTAGCGGGCATCCGGGCAGTGATTGTTCGCCGCGTCGAAACCGACCCAGCCGAGGCCCGCAGATGGACTTCCGCCCAGGCATGGGTCGCCGCCTGCTCGACCTTGTCGTCCATCTTCAGGTAGCCGGAATGTAGCGCGCCGGATGGCCCCATGCTGCGGGCCGCGATCATCACATGGCATGGTCCTGGCAGACGCCCTGACCGGCCTCGAGAGCCTGTTCGGCCGTGGTGTCGCTGTCGGTGAACCCGGGAAGATAGTCGACCGCCGCGTGGATCGCCTCCATCAGATTGTGCATCATGGCCAGCGGCTCGTCCGCAGAAAGGCTTCTGACCAGTTCGCGGGTGAGCTTTCCGGCCTTGGTGCGGGGCGAGTCGCGCAGGAACAGCCAGAGCGGGCAATAGCCGATATGCGGGCCGAAGACGCCGGCATGGTCTTCGGTCACCACCTCGCCGCAGGCCTCGATGCGAACCTCATGGGCTTCGCCATCGGTCGAGACCAGATGCACGTGATTGCCGAACTGGTCGTTGTAGCCCGCCTCGACCTTGGCGCCGTCGACGGTGATGTGCCAGCTTTCCACGTGCTGCCCGGGGCAGCTCGGCGGCGTCAACCTCAGCCGCTGCAGCGAATAGAGGACGGGCGCATCGAAGCGATAGTGGGTGGTGTGCGTGATCTTCAAACGCATGATCTCTTGTCCATTCCCGGCCTGCCTCAGCTGTAGAAGCGGTAGCCCTCGGTGATTTCCTGGCCCAACCGGTTGTTGCGCGAGATGAAGTTGTCGAGGAACTCATGCAGGCCCTGGTCCATGATCTCCCCGATCGTCGTCGACTGCAGGGTCGCGCGCACCTTCTCGGCGGTATCGTGGGCCGTCAGGCGCTCGCCGTAGTCCTTGGCGACATAGCCGAGATTGCTGACGATCTTCTCGTAGGAATAGGCGAGCGAGCGCGGCATCTGGCCGTTGAGGATCAGGAAGTCGGCAATGTTGGCCGCCTTGTACTCGCCGTCATAGACCCAGCGATAGGAGCGGTGGGCCGAGACCGAGCGCAGGATCGATTCCCACTGCATGTTGTCGAGAGACGAGCCGACATGGGTGATCGCCGGCAGCAGCACGTAGTATTTGACGTCGAGGATGCGGCTGGTGTTGTCGGCGCGTTCGATGAAGGTGCCGATGCGGGCGAAATTGTAGATCTCGTTCCTCAGCATCGACCCGTGGAAGGCGCCGCGGATCAGGCCGGCGCGACGCTTGACCGTGTCGATGACCTCCGGCAGGTCGGCGGACTTCAGCTTGCGGGCGAGCATCTGCTTGAGCTCGATCCAGCACTCGTTGGTCGCTTCCCAGGTCTCGCGGGTGAGCGCGGTGCGCACCATGCGGGCATTGTTGCGCGCCGAGTCGATGCAGGACAGCACGCTCGACGGGTTTGCCGTGTCGCGCAGCAGGAAGTCGATCGCATCGGCGGCTGTGAGCTTGGCATGGCTCGCGTCGAATCCCTCGCGCACGTCGGCGCTGAGCAGCACCGCCCCCCAGTCGTCATCGTTCGCGCCGCTACGGGTCAGCGACATTCTGAGGCCGGCGTCGACCAGGCGGGCGATGTTTTCCGCCCGCTCGATGTAGCGGAACATCCAGTAGAGGCCGTTGGCCGTTCTTCCGAGCATGACCATGTCAGTCCTCCAGTACCCAGGTATCCTTGGTGCCGCCGCCCTGACTGGAATTGACCACGAGCGAACCCTGCTTCAGGGCCACGCGGGTGAGGCCGCCGGGGATGATCTGCACCTTGTCGGAAACGAGCACGTAGGGGCGAAGGTCCACGTGCCGGGGCGCGATCCCCTTGTTGACCAGCACCGGCACGGTGGACAGCGACAGCGTCGGCTGGGCGATGTAGTTGTTGGGCCTCGCCTTCAGCTTCTCGGCGAAGGTCGCGCGTTCCTTCTTCGATGCCGTCGGGCCGACCAGCATGCCGTAGCCGCCCGAGCCGTGGACTTCCTTGACCACCAGTTCCTCAAGATGCTCCAGCACGTATTTCAGGCTGTCGGCTTCCGAGCAGCGCCAGGTCGGCACGTTCTCCAGCAGCGCCTTGCGGCCGGTGTAGAACTCGACGATCTCCGGCATGTAGGAATAGATCGCCTTGTCGTCGGAAATGCCGGTGCCGGGCGCATTGGCGATGGTGATGTTGCCGGCGCGATAGACGTCCATGATGCCGGGCACGCCGAGGCAGCTGTCGGGGCGGAAGGTCAGCGGATCGAGGTATTCGTCGTCGACGCGGCGGTAGAGCACGTCGATCGCCTCATAGCCCCGTGTCGTGCGCATCTTCACCTTGCCGTCGATGACGCGCAGGTCCGAGCCTTCGACGAGCTCGACGCCCATCATGTCGGCGAGGAACGAATGCTCGTAATAAGCCGAATTGTAGATGCCGGGGGTGAGCACCGCGACGCGCGGCTTGCCCTTGCAGCCCGGAGGGGCGAGGGATGCCAGCGACTGGCGCAGCAGGTAGGGATAGTCCTCGACCCGCTGCACCTTGTTCTCCTGGAACAGCTCCGGGAACATCTGCATCATGGTTTCGCGGTTTTCCAGCATGTAACTGACACCCGAGGGCGTGCGCGCATTGTCCTCGAGAACGTAGAACTGGTCCTCGCCGGTGCGCACGATGTCGGTGCCGACGATGTGGGTGTAGACGCCGCCCGGCGGCCTGAAACCGATCATTTCCGGCAGGAAGGCGACGTTCTTCTCGATCAGCTCGCGCGGAATGCGGCCCGCCTTGATGATCTCCTGCTTGTGGTAGATGTCGTCGAGGAAGGCGTTGAGCGCCAGCACGCGCTGCTCGATGCCCTGGGCGAGACGACGCCATTCGCTGCCGGAGATGATGCGCGGGATGATGTCGAAGGGAATGAGCTTTTCGGCGGAGTCCGCGTGGCCGTAAACGGCAAAGGTGATGCCCGTCTTTCGGAAGATGTTCTCCGCGTCTCGCGACTTAGCAATCAGTCGGGCCGGATCCTGATGGGAGTACCAGTCGTGGTAGTTCTGGTAGGGCAGTCGCGGACTGTTGTCCGCATTAATCATTTCATCAAATGCCAATGGCGCCATCCCCTTCTTTTTTACCATTTGAATACAACCCATTGGCCAATGCAAGAAGCGTGCAGCGTCGAAGACGAATAATCTGGCCGGCGCGAAAAAGCGGCAAAAGCTTATAGTTACAGCAGTTTGCGGATGCGTGGAGCGCGGCAGGGCAGGGAAATGCGCGGCCGACGAGGCGATTGTTGATGGCCGTCCGTTTTTCCGCATTTTGCCTAATGTCATCATGGCGGCAAAAAAAGTTTCAGGCCGGAGATGGTTCAGCGGAATTCATCCAGCGCCGCAGGAAAACTCCTTTGACCTAGGCCCATGTCGCCGCTAACGACAGGCGACCGGGAGACCTCCAGGCATTCCGGCGGCCCTGGATCTTCTTGGAGGCACCGCATGACCCTCAGCCGCCTCGCGCCGGCGCTCTTCGTTCTCCTGTGGTCGACCGGCTGGGTGGCGGCCAAGTATGCGAACCTGTTCGCCGATCCGCTGACCTTCCTCGCCCTGCGCTACGGCGTGGCCGTCGTCCTCTTCTATCTTGTGTGCCGGTTCGCCGGTGTCACCTGGCCGAAAAGCCGCATGGCGATCACCCACGCCATCGTTTCCGGCATGTTCCTGCACGGGCTCTATCTCGGCATGTTGTGGTGGGCGATCGGGCAGGGCGTGCCGGCCGCGCTTTCGGGCATCATCGCCGGACTGCAACCGCTGATGACCGGCCTTGCCGCCGCCTACCTGATTGGCGAAAAATTGTCGCTTGCCCAGCGTCTCGGCCTGTTCATCGGTTTTGCCGGAATTGCCATCGCCGTCCTGCCGAAAGTGTTCTCGATCGATGCCGACGTGATCCCGGCCTATGCGGTCGCGGTCAACGTGCTGGGCATGGCCTGCGTGACCGCCGGCACGATCTACCAGAAGCGCTATCTGCGCGAGGGAGACCTGAGGGCGGTGGCGACGCTGCAATATGTCGGCGCGCTGATCGTCACCATTCCGGCCGCCCTTTTGCTGGAGGACCTGCATATCGAATGGGATCGGCCTTCGCCACTGGCCTGGTCGGTGGTCGGTATCTGATGGGCGCGACCGCGCTGCTGCTCGATCTGATCCGCGGCGACGCCGAAGGCTGCCTCGCTGATTATCTGCCGCTACGCGGTCGAGGCGGCCATCGCTTCGCGAAAAGCTGACGCTGCCGGATCATCGGTACGGCGTGGTGGTGGCCGGCGTCTATCTCACCAACCGCACCGCCCAGCAGCCCGCCTGACGGGCCGCAACGGTCGGCAGCGGCCGGGCCGCGCCATATCCATCTTCATTCATCATTCCGTCAGCCAGAAAGGTCTACGCCCGCGGCGGCGGTGCGCTGTGGCCGCCGGGGCCGCTCGGGCGACCGGAGGCCGGCTTGCCATGGGCTGCGGCCGGACGGCCTGCGCCGCCGCTGCCACCCTTGCGTTGGCCGGGCTTGCCGGCCGGGCGGCCTTCGCCGTCATGCTTCGGACGACCCTGGCCCTGGTGATTGCGGTTGTTGCCGCCGGGAGCGCCGCCACCGCCGCCACGACGCTGCGGGCGGGCCGGACGGCTCAAGTTGGTCGGTGCTTCGCCGCTGGCGACCGGAATGTCGATGCCCATCAGGCGCTCGACATCGCGCAGCAGGCGGCCTTCGTCCGGACCGCAGAAAGCGATCGCGATGCCGTCACGGCCGGCACGGGCGGTACGGCCGATGCGGTGGATGTAGGCGTCCGGCACTTCCGGCAGGTCGTAGTTGAAGACGTGGCTGAGGCCGGGATGCCGATGCCGCGGGCGGCGACGTCGGGCGACAGCGGCGGATCTCGCCGTCGCGGAAGCCCTTGAGGGCCCGTTCGCGCTGGCCCTGGCTCTTGTTGCCGTGGATCGAGGCGACCGAGAAGCCGACGATCTCCAGGTGCTTCATCAGCTTTTCCGCGCCATGCTTGGTGCGCAGGAAGACGATGGAGCGGCCGTCCGGATTGTCGGTGAGGATCTTCTTCAGCATTTCGGTCTTGGCGTTCTGGCCGGCGACGAAGTGTACATGCTGCTCGACCTTGTCGGCGGCCTTGCCCGGAGGCGAGACTTCGACCTTGGCCGGGTTGTTGAGGAAGGTCGCGGCGAGATCGGCAATCGTCTTCGGCATGGTGGCCGAGAACAGCAGGGTCTGGCGCTTGACCGGAACCATCTTGGAGATCTTGCGCAGGTCGTGGATGAAGCCCAGGTCGAGCATCTGGTCGGCTTCGTCGAGCACCAGATAGGTGACGGCGCGCAGCGAGATGGCGTTACGCGAGATCAGGTCGAGCAGGCGGCCGGGGGTTGCGACGAGGATGTCGGTGCCCTTTCCAGCTGCAGCTGCTGCTTGCCGATCGAGGCGCCGCCGACGACCTGGTTGATCCTGAGCGGGGTCTTCTTGATGAAGGAGCGCAGGCTGTCGGCGATCTGGTTCACCAGTTCGCGGGTCGGCGCAAGAATGAGAGTGCGGGTCGTCCGGTTGTCCGGACGGGTCGGCTTGGCGAGCAGCATTTCGATCAGCGGCAGGCCGAAGGCCGCCGTCTTGCCGGTGCCGGTCTGGGCCAGACCGATCAGGTCGCGGCCTTCCAGCACGATCGGGATCGCCTTCAGCTGGATCGGGGTCGGGGTGTCGTAGCCGAGGCCTGCAACCGTGGCGGCAATGTTCTGCGACAGGCCAAGCTCAAGAAAGTTGGTCAATTCTAATACCTTTTCGGGGCGCCACGCGACATCGGGCGAAATCGCTGCTTGCGATCCTGCCTGTCTCGTAGCGTCAAGAACCCCGCGTGAATTGGGAACTTGTAAGTTGGAAAAAACTTTCCAGCGCGTTCGGTTGCATCGAGCAACCATTTGTC
>JAHRYZ010000209.1 GCA_020621905.1 Rhizobium sp. | reverse complement strand
ATTCTAGTGCAATCCCGGCCGGGCGTCAGCCGGCGACCTTGAACGACGAGGTGCGGCCGGCCGAAAGCGCGCCGGAGATCTCGTGCATCGGGGCCAGGTGCTCCAGCGGACCGATGGCCGAAATCGTCGGCGCCGTCTCGAAGAACAGCCGGCCGGCAAGGTCGGTCAGCCGCTGCGGGGTGATGCCGGCAAGCCGTTCCATCATCTCCGGATTGGAGATCGGGCGGCCGTAGAGCATCATCTGGCGGGCGATCTGGCCGGCACGTGCCGCCGGGCTTTCCTGGCCCATCAGCAGCTGGGCGCGCACCTGGGCACGCGACCGGTCGATCTCCTGCATGTCGATCGACTGCGACGCCTTGCGCAGCTCCTCGATGATCACCGGCACGAGCTCGGGAAGGTTTTCCCCGCCGGTCGCGGCATGGATGCCGAAGATGCCGCTGTCGGAAAAGCCCCAGTGGAAGGCATAGATCGAATAGCACAGGCCGCGGATCTCGCGCACTTCCTGGAACAGCCGCGAAGACATGCCGCCGCCGAGGATGTTGGCCAGGATCTGCGAGGCGTAGAAGTCGCGCGCATGATAGGCGCGGCCCTCGAAGCCGATCAGCACCTGCGCGTCCATCAGGTCGCGTTCCTCGCGGGCTTCGCCGCCGGTATAGCGGGCCGCCTGCGTGACGGGGCTCACCTCCGGCTGGGTGCGGAGCGACGAGAAGCGCTCTTCGACCTGTTTGACGAAAGAGTCGTGGTCTACGGCACCGGCCGCGACGACGAACATGCGGTCGGTCGTGTAGTTGCGGTCGAGATAGGCGCGGATCTCCGCGCTGGTGAAGGACTGAACCGTGTCCGGCGTGCCGAGGATCGGCCGGCCGAGCGGCTGGCCGGCATAGGCCAGTTCGGAAAAACGATCGAAGACGACGTCGTCCGGCGTGTCGTTCGCCGCGCCGATTTCCTGCAGGATGACATGTTTCTCGCGCGTCAGTTCCTCTTCGTCGAAAACGGAATCGGTCAGGATGTCGGCGAGGATGTCGACGGCGAGCGGAACGTCGTCCTTGAGAATGCGGGCGTAGTAGGAGGTCGTCTCGGTCGAGGTGGCGGCATTGAGTTCGCCGCCCACATTCTCGATTTCTTCGGCGATCTGGCGCGCGCTGCGGCGGGTGGTGCCTTTGAAAGCCATGTGCTCGAGCAGGTGGGCGATGCCATGCTCGCCCTCCGTCTCGTCTCGGGCTCCGGACTTGATCCAGGTCCCGAGCGCCACGCTCTCGAGGTGCGGCATGGTCTCGGTTACGACCGTCAACCCGGAGGGCAGCCGGGTACACTCAACATTCATAGATCTGTCTTTCTGCACTTCTTAATTTTCCCGTCGGGCATGCTCGCCGACAAAGGTTTCGACGGCTTTAAGCTCGGCGTCCAGGATATCGAAGTGCTCCTCCCTGTCCATCAGGTCAGCAAGCCACGCCGGAAGCGCGGGGTCAATACCGCTCGCAGATTTTACCGCAGCGGGGAATTTCGCCGGATGGGCGGTGGCGAGCGTCACCATGGGGGTGGACGGCTTCTCGAACTTCTGCGCGACGAACACGCCGACGGCGGTGTGCGGATCGAGCAGATAGCCGGTCTCAGCCAGCGTGTCGCGGATGGTCGAGGCGACCTGCTTCTCGCTGGCGCGGCCGGCGCGGAACTCCTTGCGGATCGCCTTCAGCGCATCGGGCTTGATCTCGAAGCCGCCGGACTGCTTGAGGCTTTCCATCGCCGCGCGGATGGCGCTGTCGTCGCGGTCATAGGCTTCGAACAGCAGGCGTTCGAAGTTGGACGAGATCTGGATGTCCATCGATGGCGAGGTGGTCGCCGACACGCCCTTCATCTCGTAACGGCCGGTCTTCAGCGTGCGGGCGAGAATGTCGTTCTCGTTGGTGGCGATCACCAGCTTGTCGATCGGCAGGCCCATCTTCGTGGCTACGTAGCCGGCGTAGATGTCGCCGAAATTGCCGGTCGGCACGGTGAACGACACCTTGCGGTCCGGACTGCCGAGCGAGATCGCGGCGGTGAAATAATAGACCACCTGCGCCATGATGCGCGCCCAGTTGATCGAATTGACGCCGGAAATCTTCAGCCGGTCGCGGAAGTCGATGTCGTTGAACATCGCCTTCACCAGGTTCTGGCAGTCGTCGAAATTGCCCTTGATGGCCAGCGCGTGCACGTTCTCGGCCGTGGACGTGGTCATCTGCCGCTGCTGGACGGGCGAGACCTTTTCGTGCGGGAAGAGGATGAACACGTCGGTGCGGGCCCGGCCGGCAAAGGCGTCGATCGCCGCCCCGCCGGTATCGCCCGAGGTGGCGCCGACGATCGTCGCCCGTTCGCCGCGCTGGGCGAGCGCATGGTCCATCAGCCGCGCCAGCAGCTGCATGGCGACGTCCTTGAAGGCGAGCGTCGTGCCGTGGAACAGTTCCAGGATGAAAGAATTCGGCCCGGTCTGCACCAGCGGTGCCACGGCCGGATGCCGGAAGGTGGCATAGGCCTCGTCGATCATGGCGCGGAACAGGTCGGCCTCGATCTCGCCGCCGGTGAACCGGTAGAGCACCTCGAAGGCGATGTCCTGGTAGCTCTTGCCGCGCAGCGCCCGAATTTCCTTCTTGCTCATATGCGGCCACTTGCGCGGCACGTATAGGCCGCCGTCGCGGGCGAGCCCGGCGAGAAGAGCGTCACAGAAACCGAGGCCTTTTGCCTCTCCGCGGGTCGAGATATAGTCCACGATGCTTGTCCTTGGTCTTGAAGAGGGGAGGGCCTGTTTCAGGCCCAAGACTACGCCGTTTTGGGCGCCGTCGGTCGTCTTTTCCTGCCGGTCGTGGCGGGCTCGTCCTGTCTGCGCGCCGCTGAAGGATCGGTGCCGACCCGCAAGGCTGGGGCACTGCCACCCCGGAGGCGTTGAAAATTAAACCAAAACACCGGCGACCCAATCGATTTTTCGCTGCGCCGCTGGTATAGACCATCGGCAAGGGGCATGAAAAGCCTCAATTCGAATGGCTTTTGGCTTCCTCGAAGCCAGCAATGCGGAAGGGTTGGAGTATCGTGTCTGTGAACGTATCGCGCGGGGTCTTGGCCGCATCCTTGTTGATGGTTCTTTCCGGCTGCAATGCCGGCAATCCTGGTGGAGTGCTCGGCTCGGCCGCGGACAAGCCCGCCGCCACCCCCGCCGCCGACCCTGCGGCCAACGTGGCGGCAGCCGTTCAGGGCTTCTGCCCGCCGATCACGCTGAGAGACGGAACGGCCTATCATCGCGTCTATGCCAAGGGCGCCAAGGACGATGCGACGAAGATCGTCTACCAGGCATCGCTCGCCGACACGACCCGCTCCTGCACGCGCTCCGAAACCGGCATGACGATCACCGCCATGGTCCAGGGCCGGCTGGTTGCCGGTCCCGAAGGCAAGGCCGGCCAGGTCATGCTGCCGATCCGCGTCGCGGTGACGGACGGCGACAAGGTCATCTATTCCGAACTGACGCAATTCCCCGTCACGCTGGCCGACGTGGCCCAGGCAAGCCAGTTCGTCTTCACCAAGGATGTGCCGGTTCCGCAGGATGTCGGCGGCCTCACCAAGGTCCATGTCGGTTTCGACGAGGGCCCGGTCAAGAAGAAGAAGTAACCAGCCGGATCGGCACAAATCAGCAAAGGGGGGCGACGGCCGGGCGCCGCGTTCCGCAAAGACTTTTCAGGAACGTTGCCACTCGGTCGTTGATCTCACCGGATGCCGGGGGGCATGGGTGAAAATCGGAATCGTCAGAAATCCCGTCTCGGGTGGCCGGTCAGGCCACGCGCGGTGGCGGGACATCAGCAAAGCACTGCGCGAACGCTTTCCCGGCTGCGAGGTTCGCGAAACCGCGCGCGCCGGCGATGCGGGGCCGCTGACGCTCGAGCTGATCGCTTCGGGCTGCGACCTGATCATCGCCGTCGGCGGCGACGGCACGATCGGCGAGGTGGTCGACGCGATCATGCGCTCGGCCCGGCCGCAGACGGCCTTCTCCTTCATGCCGACCGGCACCGGCTGCGACTTCGCCCGCAACTTCACCCTTCCCAACGAACCGGAAGCGCTGGTGCGCCGGATCGCCGAGGCGCCCGTGCGGCAGATCGACATCGCCCGCTTGAGCGGCCTGTCGGCCGACGGCACGGTGCTCGAACGCCACTTCGCCAATATCGCCAGCGTCGGCGTTTCGGGCCGCATCGTGCAGGCCGTCAACGGTCGCGGCCGGCGCGTGGCAAGCGGGTCGCTGCGGTTCTTCCTCTGCTCGGTGCGGGAGATCGTGCGCTACCGGCCCGGGCGTGCGGGTGACTGTCGACGGGGAAGAGATATTTGAGGGCCGGTGACGGTTGCGCGTGCAACGGCGCCTGGTTCGGCGGCGGCATGCATGTCGTGCCCTTCGCCGATCTGGCCGACGGCCTGCTCGACATCGGCGTCCTGCGCGGTGCGAGCAAGACCGGCGTGCTCGGCATCCTGGCGCGGCTCTATTCCGCCGCGCATGTCGGTCATCCGCTGATCAGCTTCCATCGCGGACGTGTCGTCGACGTGGAGCCGTATGGCGTCGCCACGCTCTCGATCGAGGCGGACGGGGAGACGTTGCCCTTCGAGCGACTGCACGTCGAGGTGATGCCTTCGGCGCTCAGCCTGAAGATCTGAGCTTTGCTCTCGCAATAGGGGCTGTAGACGGTCGGCTTTCGCCCGACGACCGGCTCAGAATGCGCCGGCCCATTCTTCCATGGCGGCGATCACCGCCGGCAGGTCGACCATGCGGGAAATCACCGTCTCGGCGCCGGCATCGGTCAGCCGGTCGGCATGCGACGGATAGGTGTGCGAGGCGCCGGTAAAGCCGATCACCCGCATGCCGGCGGCGCGCGCCGCATGCACGCCGTGCACGCTGTCCTCGATCACCACGACCTTGTCGGGCGAAACGCCGAACTGGGCGGCGCCATGCAGGAAGATGTCCGGCTTCGGCTTGACGCGGTCGGCGCCGAGATCCTTGGCCGAATAGATATGCGGCGCGAAGAATTCCTTGAGGCCGACCTTGGCCAGCATCATGTCGAGCCGTGCCGGCGAGGAATTGGAGCAGATGCAGCGCGGTCCCTTGAGACGCGCCAGCGCGAACTGCACGCCCTCGATGATCTTGACCTCCCGGGCGAGCCGCTGGTCGAGCAGTTTTTCCGACTTGTCGAGAAGGCTGGCCGAAAGCGGGATGTCGACTTCCTGTTCGACGGCGAACAGGATGTTCTTCCACGTCATGCCGGCGAAACGTTCGCCCATTTCCTCGACCGAGATCGGATAACCGGCCTCGGCGAGCAGCTTGGATTCGACCTTGGCCGCAATGATTTCGGAATCGACGAGCACGCCGTCGCAATCGAAGATGGTGAGGTCGAAGCCGCTCATGGGGGAGATCCGTCTTGTCGTCTTGGGAAGGCGCCTCACCTACACGATGATCCGGCAAAGGACAATCCGCCCGTCGGCTCTATGGGGATAGGGCAGGTGCCGCCATGCGGAGGCGAGCGTCAGTACCGGGACCGGAGGCCCGTCAGGTCGCGCCCAGCCGGCGTCGGCTGCAACAGATCCGAGCCTGACGCCATCGGCCGCGAGCGACGATCTTCAGCAGGGTGCGCCGTCCGTGCCTGATGGTCCAGCAGACGGGCATCCAGCCAGTCCGACCAGAGTTGGCGCAGCGCCGGCTCGGCGATCATGAGACCGACAGGGGCGCCCAGGCTGCGCATGCCGAGTGCATGGTCGGCGAAGGCGGCGCGCACATAGGCCCCCGTGAAACGGCCGTAGGGCTTGTCGTCCGGCCATGTAGCCGTCGATCTCCTGCCGACTTGCCAGCAGATCGGCGAAGACCGCTCGACCAGATCTGCTTGCTGGCGAAATGGCGGGAGGCACCCGCACACCCGCTGCCGCGGCGGCCTGGAGCGTGACGGCGGAAAGCCTGCCCTCGACCGCCAGCGTCGCTGCGCAGTCGAGCAGGGCGCGCGCACCTGTTCCGGCTGCTTCTTTGCTGTAAGCATTGTCGCTCATCCGTGCGCGACCGCGCTGGAGAACGTGTTCATCACCACGACCCCGGCAACGATCATGCCGATGCCGATGAGGGCCGGCATGTCGAGCGTCTGCTTGAACAGGGTGACGCTGATGATCGCGGTGAGGATGATGCCGAGCCTGCCCCACATGGCGTAGGTAATGCCGAGCGGCATGCCCTTCAAGGCCTGCGACAGAAGATAGAACCACACGACATAGAGCTCGACCGGCAGCCATCGCACCGGCCGGGTGAACTGCGCCGACTGCTGGAGAGCGGCGGTGCCGGCGACTTCGCAGACGATGGCGCCGGCGAGCGAGCTGCAGGCAGGAGAACGGGATTCATCAGGGCGTCTTTCCAAGGAACTGTCGATCTTCAAGAAAGATACCGTATGGTCGGTTTCTTTGCAAGCCGGCAAGCCGTTTCCCGCCCGCCGCCGCAGGGCCGAGTGGCGCACGGGGCCTGGAATGCCAAGGCCATGATTTGCACCCAACTACGCGTCGGGCGACGGAAACATCACCGCAAACCGCCGCTCGCCCTCGGGCGAAAAGACGATCGCCCGGCTGTCCGGCGCGCGCCGCGCATGGCCATGGTCGAGGAAGTGGGCGAGCAGCGCCTTGCCGAGCGCGCCGGAGAGATGGATGCGCCTTTCGCTCCAGTCGAGGCAGGCGGTAGAGCGCCGGCGCCGCTTCAGCCCGGCAAGATCGATGCCGTTGTCGCAGACCAGCGCTTCGCCGGCGGGCGTCAGCTGCGGATGCTCCTCCTCGCCGACGATGGCACCCAGGCTCCGCAGGCTGTCGAGCATCCTGACACCGTAATCCCCGGCCAGATGGTCGTAGCAGATACGCGCCTTGCGCAGCGCCGGCTCCTTCGGCCCCGCCTTGTGGCGCACATGGCCGCGGGCGGCGGCAAAGCCCATCAGGCCCTCGATCATGCGGCCGACCGCCGGGTCGGCCAGCGTGAAATAGCGGTGCCGGCCCTGCTTGCGCTGGGCCAGAAGTCCGCCTTCCTCGAGCTTGGCGAGGTGCGAGCTGGCCGTCGGCAGGCCGATGCCGGCCGCGCCGGCAAGCTCGGTGGCGGTCAGTGCGCGCCCGTCCATCAGCGCCAGAAGCATGTTGGCGCGGGCGGGATCGCCGATCAGGGCGGCGAGGCGGGCAATGTCGGGTCCTTCTGCCACGTTAGCGAAAGCCTCTTGACTTTTCCACTAGAATGTGATAAGGAACTGGTCACCAATCTCCGGGAAAATCCCGGAGATTGGTGACCGGAGGCCAAAAAAGAAACGAAAAATTCTACACGCCTGCTCGTTTCGAGGCAAGC
>JAHRYZ010000208.1:2947-7390 GCA_020621905.1 Rhizobium sp. | reverse complement strand
GGGCCCCGGGTGGGCCCCCCGCCGGGCGCCCCCCCCCCGCCCCGGTTGGGGGGTGGGGGTGGGGGGTGGGCCCCCGACGCGATGTCAGAGGCAGAGGTGTGTGAGACGTCGTCGGAGCCGGTGCGGCGCCAAGGAATCAGTCAAGGATGGAAGGTTCGCACCCAGCCGAAGCCCATGCGGGGGCGCTGTGCGTGGCGGCCTCCTGACCCCTGGGCCCCACTATTCCTCGATCTTGCGGGCTTCCGACACCAGCATGATCGGAATGCCGTCGCGGATCGGGTAGGCGAGGCGGGCGCGTTCGGAGATCAGTTCGTTGCGTTCCCGGTCGTAGCTCAACCGGCCCTGCGTCAGCGGGCAGACGAGCAGTTCCAGCAGCTTGACGTCGACCTTGCTCATCCGCGCGTCCATGCCGGGTCCCTTCCTATTGGAGCCGCGTGTCGGCGTCGCCGAACGAGCGGGCGAGCAGGATCTCGGTGATGGCCACCAGCGTCTCGGCGCGGGCCTTGAGGTCGGGGGCTTCGAGCAGGGCCTGCTTTTCCGCCGGGCCGAAGGGCGACATCATCGACAGGGAATTGACCAGGGTGAGGTTGCTGGCGCGCTCGACGCTCTCCCAGTCGGCCTCGAGCTTGTTGGCGTCGAGATAGGCGCGGAAGGCGGCGAGCAGGCCGGCACGGTCGACGCTCGCCTCTTCTTCCGGCCCACCCTTGAGGTCGGCCATGAAGGGGGCGATGTGGAAGCTGCGATAGGGCTTGGTGCTGCTGACCTCGTCGAGCAGGCGGAATCGGCAGACGCCGCCGAGCGAGGTGATGTAGCGGCCGTCGCCGGTTTCCGTGAGCGAGGTGAGGCGGCCGATGCAGCCGACCTGACAGAGCGCCGGGCGCTCGGGCAGGATGTCGCCCGTCAGGCCTTCGGTGAGGGAGGGCTGGATCATGCCGACCAGCCGATTGCCCGCCATTGCCGCATCGAACAGGGCGAGATAACGCGGTTCGAACACGTTGAGCGGCAGCTGGCCGCCGGGCAGGAGCAGAACCCCGGCGATGGGAAACACCGGCAATATCTCCGGCAGGTCGTTTGCGGTCAGATATCTGGCATTGCCGACTTGCATGGGAACCCCATTCCGCGCGGCCCGAAACGGGCCGTCGCATATCTCTCTAATGTGGTTCGCCGCGCCCAAAACTCAAGGGTGCGGGCGTGCCCGAGCGTCACGAAAACAGGATGGACGACAGCTTGCGGCGCGCCATGATGGTTGCCGGATCCTTCGGTCCCCAGGCTTCGAAGAATTCGAGCAGCTGGCGGCGCGCGCCGTCGTCGTCGAAGGTACGGTCGCGTTTCATCACCAGCAGCAGATGCTCGGCCGCCTCTTCCCGCTTGCCGCTCACATTGAGGATCTTGGCGAGCTTCAGGCGCGCTTCGTGGTCGTCCGGGTTGAGCGCCAGCGCATGCTCGAGCGCGGTCGGATCGCCGAGCTTGCGGGCTTCTTCCATCTGCTCGATCTTCTTGGACACTGCCTGGACTTCCGGTGTCTTCCTGTGTCGTCGGGCATGCCGGTGACAAGCTCGCGGGCACGCTCGTGCTGGCCGGCGGCGAGCATGCATTCGCCCATGCCGGCCGCAGCCTTGGCATTGTCCGGATCGGCCTGCAGGACGGCGCCGTAGAGCTGCGCCGCGCCGTTGATGTCGCCGCCGGCCAAAAGGGTGCCTGCCTCCGCGAGCGCGGCTTCGATCTCGGCGGCCTGATCGGCGCCGGCGGGACCGGCGACCTTGTCGATGAACTGGCGGATCTGGCTCTCCGGCACGGCACCCATGAAGCCGTCGACCGGGCGGCCGTTGACGAAGGCGACGACGGCCGGAATCGACTGGATGCCGAGCTGGCCGGGGATGGAGGGATGGTCATCGATGTTGAGCTTGACCAGCTTGACGCGGCCCTTCTCCTCGGCGACGACCTTCTCGATCACCGGCGCGAGCTGCTTGCAGGGACCGCACCAGGGCGCCCAGAAATCGACCAGGACCGGCTGGTTGCGCGATTCTTCCAGCACGTCCTTGGCAAAGCCCGCGGTGGTGGTGTCCTTGACGAGAGCGACAGGGGCGGCAGGCGTGGCCGGGGCTCCGCCGAAATGCGCCTGGGCCGTCATCTGGCCGCCGTAGCCGCCATAGGGATTGCTGTTGTCGCTCATCGATCGTCTCCCGCATCTTCAGGCCTCACCGGCCAATTTTCCGCTTAAGATCGTATGTCAGGCCGTGACTTTCAAGACAAGCGGCGTGTGTCCCGTCGCTTCGAGAAAGCGCAGGAGGTCGTCGCGGCCGATCGAGGTGGTGGCGTCGTTCGACAGCGGGTGGCCATTGATGACGTCATGTTCCATCAGGTCCTTGTCGAGCACGAAGGTGACATTGCGGCCGGTGTCGTTGATCGCGCCGAACACGGTGACCGAGCCGGGGATGACGCCGAGATATTCCATCAGCTTTTCCGGCTTGCCGAAGGAGACCTTGCTGGCCGCGCCGATCAGCGTGTGCACGGTCTTCAGGTCGACCACCGCATTCTCCTCGACGGTCAGCAGGAAGAACCGGTCCTTCTTGTCCTTGACGAACAGGTTCTTGGTATGGCCGCCCGGGATCTCGTCGCGCAGCGCCACCGATTCGGCCACCGTGAAGACCGGTTCGTGGTGCTTCGTCTCATGCTTGATGTGGAGTTCGTCGAGCATGCGGTAGAGGTCTTCGGCGGTCTTCGGCTCAGTGGTCATCAACGGTCTCTTCTGCGGATCGGGGCTGGGGTCGGGCGGGGCGAACGCCCTTGCCGGCGAGTGATACGTCCGGGCTTCGGCCTTGGCAATCGCCGAGATTTTGCGAAAGCCCGCGTTTCATGGGCTTTGGCGCGACAGGCGCCGGGTTCGCAATTTTTTCTCGGAAAATTCGTCATTTCCCTGTTGCATTTGAAAAGTTGTTGGGCCATATAGCGCCCGTCGCCGCAACAAACGGACGGCCCCCGATCCACTGTCTACCCCCGGATCGAGGTTATGAGCGGGTGTAGCTCAGGGGTAGAGCACGACCTTGCCAAGGTTGGGGTCGGGCGTTCGAATCGCCTCACCCGCTCCAATTCTTCTCTTGCTATAATGACGAAGAAATACTAGGCAAACACGCCATACGCGTCGTGCCGCGTGGTGCGGATTTTTGGCCCGAGCGGCTATCCCCTTTCGATTTTCGTCCTATAGTTCCACCCGGCATTCAGGCGGGGGACAGGACATGGCCGGCAGGCTCGAAGGAAAGATCGCAATCATCTCCGGCGGCGCGACCGGCATGGGTGGGGCTGCCTCGCGGCTCTTTGCCGCCGAGGGCGCCAGGGTCGCCGTGATCGACCGCAACGGCGAGGAGGCGGCAAGGACGGTCGCGTCCATCCGCGATGCGGGCGGGGTGGCCGAAAGCTTCGTTGCCGACGTATCCGACGAGGGGGCGGTCAATACCGCGGTCAAGGCGGTCGAGGAGACCTTCGGCCCGGTCACCGTGCTCTTCAACCATGCCGGCACGATCGTCATCAAGCCCTTCCTCGAAACCACGCTTACGGAGTGGGACTGGCTGCATGCCGTCAACGTGCGCTCGATGTTCCTGATGACCAAGGCGGTGCTGCCCGGGATGATCGGCGCCGGCGGCGGCTCGATCGTCTGCACCTCGTCGATTTCGGCGGTGGCGGCAACGCCGATGGAAGTGCTCTACGACACGACCAAGGGCGCCGTGCACATGTTCTCGCGCGCCATCGCCGTCGAGTTCCGCGACCGCAACATCCGCTGCAATGCGGTCTGCCCCGGCTTCATCCGCACGCCGCACGGCCTGCGCGAAGTGGCGGAACTCACCGCCCATGGCGTCGACGTCTCGGAGGCGGCGATCGCCGCCCAGCAGGGCCGGATCGGCGAGCCGGAGGACGTGGCGCGGGCCGCGCTCTACCTCGCCAGCGACGACTCGGCCTTCGTCAACGGCGTGCATCTCTTCGTCGACAACGGCTTCACCGCCATCTGACGCGGCGTCGCACTCAGCTTTTCGAAAACACGTAGTCGGTTTCCTGGCGCAGCACCTCGCCGGGGTGCAGCACGGCCTTGGGGAAATCGGCGTGGTTGATCGCGTCCGGCCAGACCTGGGTTTCTAGGCAGAAGCCGGCGAAGGGGCCATAGACACGGCCTTCGAGGCCGGGGACGGGCACGTCGAGATAGACGCCGGCATAGAACTGTACGCCGGGTTCCGTGGTGCGCACTTCCATCGTCACGCCGGAATTGATGCTGCGGGCAAGGGCGACCGAATGCTTGGACCCGCGTTCGGCGGCCAAGCAGAAATTGTGGTCGTAGGGGACCTGCTTGCCGTCGATCTGGCGCGCGATCAGCGCCATTTCGCGAAAATCGAAGGCCGTGCCGGCGACGGGCCGGACCTCGCCGGTCGGGATCAGGTCGCGGTCGACCGGCAG
>JAHRYZ010000208.1:0-2937 GCA_020621905.1 Rhizobium sp. | reverse complement strand
ACCGGCAGCTAGCGGTCGGCGGCGATCATCAGGTCGTGGCCGAGGATGTCGCTGCGGCCGTCGAGGTTGAAATAGGCGTGCTGGCAGACATTGACCGGCGTCGCGCGGTCGGTGCGGCTTTCATAGATCACGGACAGCACGCCCTCGTCCTTCAGCGCATAGATCGCGCGGATGGTGCAGTTGCCGGGATAGCCGGCGCGGCCATCGGGATCGACGACTTCCATCGTCACGTGGTCGCTGCCCTGGTCGACGATCGTCCAGTTCATCCGGCCGGTGCCGGTCGAGCCGCCATGCAGGTGGGTGACGCCGCGCTCGTTCAGCTCCAGCTGGTAGTCCTTGCCGTCGATCGCGAAGCGGCCACAGGCGATGCGGTTGGCGCAGCGGCCGGGCGAGGCGCCGAAATAGGGGGAGTGCTGCTCGTAGTCCTCGAAGCGCTCGAAACCGAGCACCAGCGGGGCGTCATGGCCAGCAAGGCGCAGGTCCTGGATCGCCGCGCCGAAGGTGATGATGCGTGCCGTCAGCCCGCCGCCGGACAGGGTCACCCGCTCGACCGTCTCGCCTGAAAAGGTGGTGCCGAAGATTTCCCTGCCGGTCATGCCATTCCCCCGTTTGCGGCCTTTCGCCGTCTATCTCGCCAGCGCGCGCGCCGCGTCTTCCAGCCCGCCGAGCGTCAGCGGATACATCCTGTTTCCCATCAGCTGGCGTATCATGCCGACCGACTGGGTGTAGCCCCAATAGTCCTGCTTCAGGGGATTGATCCACAGGCTGCGGCGGAAATGCGCCGTCAGCCGGTCGATCCACACGGCGCCGGCCTCGGTGTTCCAGTGTTCGACGGAGCCGCCCGGATGGCTGATCTCGTAGGGGCTCATCGATGCGTCGCCGACGAAGACCAGCCGGTAGTCCGGGCCGAAGGTGCGGATGATGTCGTCGGTGCCGATGACCTCGGCCATGCGGCGGCGATTGTCCTTCCAGACCCGCTCATAGGGGCAGTTGTGGAAGTAGAAATAGTCCATGTGGCGGAATTCGGAACGGGCGGCGGAGAACAGTTCCTCCACGGTTCGCACATGGTCGTCCATCGAGCCGCCGATGTCGAAGAACATCAAGAGCTTGACGGCATTGCGCCGCTCCGGCTGCGTCTTCACGTCGAGATAGCCGTGTTCGGCGGTGGCGCGGATGGTGCCGGTGAGGTCGAATTCGTCGGCCGCACCCTCGCGGATGAAGCGGCGCAGGCGGCGAAGCGCCACCTTGATGTTGCGCGTGCCGAGTTCGACCGTGTCGTCGAGATTACGGAATTCGCGCTTGTCCCAGACCTTCACGGCGCGGCGGTGACGGCTTTCGTGCTGGCCGATGCGCACGCCTTCCGGATTGTAGCCATAGGCGCCGAAGGGCGAGGTGCCGGCGGTGCCGATCCATTTCGAGCCGCCCTGGTGGCGCCCCTCCTGCTCGGCAAGCCGCTGGCGCAGCGTCTCCATCAGCTTGTCGAAGCCGCCGAGCGCCTCGACCAGCTTTTTGTCGTCCTCCGACAGGTGCTTTTCCGCGAGCTTCTTCAGCCATTCCTCGAGGATCGGCACGGTCTCGACGCCATCGGTACCCGACAGGGCCTCCAGCCCGCCGAACATCTCGGCAAAGACCCGGTCGAAGCGGTCGATATGGCGCTCGTCCTTGACCAGCGCCGTGCGGGCGAGGAAGTAGAAGGCTTCGGTATCGAAGTCGGCCAGCCCCTTTTCCATGCCTTCGAGAAGGGCGAGGAATTCCCTCAGCGTGACCGGGACATGCGCTTCCTTGAGCTTGAGGAAAAAGGGAATGAACATCCGAGGTCAGAAATTCTGCTGGTAGACGATGAACGGCGTCTTCTCGGCGATGCGGTCGTAGAGGCGGCGCGCGGTGGCGTTGAATTCCTGCGTCATCCAGTAGACCTCCCTTGCGCCTTCCGCCTTTGCCCGCTCGTCTACCGCCTCGATCAGGGCCCGGCCGATGCCGGTGCCGCGGATCTCGGGGTCGGCATAGAGGTCCTGAAGATAGCATATGTTGTCGATGTGCCAGCAGGAGCGATGGAAGAGATAGTGGGCAAGGCCCACCGGCCGGCCGTCCACCCATGCCAGAAGGCCGCGGTATTCGCCCGGCGCGCCGCCGGTCAGCCGGGCGAAGGTCAGGGCGTAGATCTCCTCCGGCAGCTCCGTCTCGTAGAAGGCGAGATAGGCCTTCCACAGGCGGCGCCATGCGGTTTCGTCCTGCGTGCGCAAGGGGCGGATGTCGACGGTCGCCGCCATGTCAGCGCCCGGTGCCAATCTCGCTGAGGTCGTAGGGCGTCGTCTGGTAGATCTCGTTGATCCAGTTGCCGAACAGGAGATGGGCGTGGCTGCGCCAGCGGTTGAGCGGGGTCAGCGTCGGGTCGTTGTGCGGAAAATAGTCGTGCGGCATCTTGATCGGCACGCCGGCATTCACGTCGCGGAAATACTCTTCGCCCAGCGAGGTCGAATCATATTCGACGTGGTTGAACATGTAGAGCCGGTTGCCGCGCTTCTCGTGCACGAGGCAGACGCCCATCTCGTCGGATTCCATCAGGATCTCAAGGTCCGGATGCTTCTCGATGTCTTTTCGGCGCACTTCCGTCCAGCGCGATACCGGGACCTGGAAGTCGTCGGAAAAACCGTTGAGGTAGACGGAGGCCGGCGACAGGTTGCGGTGGCGGTAGACGCCGAAGGCCTTCTGCTTCAGCGCGTGCTTCGGCACCTTGTGAAAATGGTAGATGGCGGCCATGGCGCCCCAGCAGACGTTCATCGTCGAATGGACGTTGGTTTCCGTCCAGTCGAAGATCTGCTGCATCTCGCTCCAGGAGGTGACGTCCTCATAGGCCAGGTTCTCGACCGGCGCGCCGGTGACGATGAAGCCGTCGAACTTGCGGTCCTTCACCTCTTCCCAGGTCTGGTAGAAGGA
>JAHRYZ010000207.1 GCA_020621905.1 Rhizobium sp. | reverse complement strand
CACCCAGCGCAACGTTGTGAACTCGGCGATCGCCGCCTTGCCGCCGAAGCGGCCGTAGCCGGACGCTTTCACGCCGCCGAACGGCATCTGGGCCTCGTCGTGCACGGTCGGTCCGTTGACATGGCAGATCCGGTTTCGATTGCTCGGCCACCCGCATGGCCCTCTGGACATCGCGGCTGAAGACCGCCGAGGAGAGACCATAGTCGCTGTCATTGGCCACACGGATCGCTTCCTCTTCGCCCGCGACCCGGATCACCGGCTTAACCGGACCGAAGGATTCCTCGGAAAAAACGCGCATGCCGCCATGGACGCCGTCGATCACGGTCGCCTCGAACACGGAGCCGTGGCGCTTGCCGCCTGCCACGACCTTGGCCCCTTTCCCTACCGCATCGCCCACCATGGCCTCCATCTTGGCGGCTGCCTCCGGGCTCACCAGCGAGCCGAGCACCACGTGACCGCGCGGATCGCCGGCCGGCAGTTGCGCGGCGCGCGCCGCAAGCTTGGCGACGAACTCGTCGGCGATCGTCTCGTCGACGATGAACCGCTCGGTCGACATGCAGATTTGCCCCTGGTTCATGAAGGCGCCGAACACCGCCGCATTGACGGCACCGTCGATATCGGCGTCATCGAGCACGATCAGCGGGGCCTTGCCGCCGAGCTCGAGCAGCGCGGGCTTCAGATGCCGGCCGCAGAGTTCGCCGATGATCCGCCCGACGCGGGTCGAGCCGGTGAAGTTAACGCGCTTGACTTCCGGCGCCGCGATCAGCGCCTCGACCACCAGGGCCGCATCTTCGGGCGCATTGGTGATGACGTTGACGACGCCGGCAGGAAGGCCGGCCTCGACCATCACCTGGCCGATCATGACATGCAGGCCCGGGCATTGCTCCGAGGCCTTGAGGATGACGGTATTGCCGCAGGCGAGCGCCATGGCGATGGCGCGGGTGCCCAGGATCACCGGCGCGTTCCACGGCGCGATCCCGACGCAGACTCCAGCGGCCTGGCGCATGGCCATCGACAGCGAACCCGGCTTATCGGAGGGAATGATCTCGCCGTGGATCTGCGTGGTCATCGCCGCGGCCTCGCGGAGCATGTTGGCGGCGAGCATGACGTTGAAGCCCGCCCAGGGTGCCGTGCCGCCGGTTTCGGCGGTCAGAAGGGCGATGAAGTCCGGCGCCTTGGCGTCCATGACATCGGCCGCCTTGGAGAGAAGCGCGCGCCGCGCGCCCGGCCCGGTCCTGGACCAGGCAGGAAAGGCGGCCGACGCCGCCGCGACCGCCGCCTTCACATCCTCTATGCCGGAGGCCGGCGCAGTGCTGGCGACGGCACCGGTAAAGGGATCGTGACGCACGAAGGTCCGGCCGGAGATCGCGGCGACCGCCTGACCGTTGATGATCTGCTTTATTTCCATCGTCTGGTGTCCTCTTCTCTTAATGATGGGAATGTCTGGCTGAAAGCGCCGGTGATCTAGAGGGGATAGGGTTCCCGCCGCGAATTGACGGTGATCCAACGCAGTTCGGTGAAGGCATCGACTGCCTGCTGGCCGCCGAAGCGGCCGTAGCCGCTGGCCTTGACACCGCCGAAGGGCGCATGCGGATCGTCCGAAACGGTTGCACCGTTGACGTGGCAAATGCCGGACTCGATCCGCCGGGCGACGGCGATCGCTTGGCCGAGGTCGCCCCCGAACACCGATGCCGACAGCCCGTACTGGCAGTCATTGGCAATCGTTACCGCCTCGTCGATGCTCTGCGCCCGGATCAGCGCCGCTACCGGGCCAAAACTCTCCTCGCGGTAGAGCCGCATCCGCGGGGTCACGTGATCGAGCACGGTCGCATCCATGAAACTGTGATGGGTGGTCCCGCCTGCAAGCAGCCGGGCACCCTTGCCGAGCGCCTCGTCGACAAGCGCCTTCACCCGCTGCACCGCCTCGGTGCCGATCATCGAACCGAGCGCCAGGCCGGAGATGCGCGGGTCGCCGGCCCTGAGTTTGCTGGCCCGCGCGGCAAACCGCTTAGCGAATTCGTCGGCGATCGGGTCGATCAGGACGATCCGCTCGGTCGACATGCAGATCTGGCCCTGATTGAAGAAGGCGCCGAAGGCGGCCGCCTCGACCGCGTGATCGAGATCGGCATCGGCCAGCACCAGCAGCGGCGCCTTACCTCCCAGTTCCAGGAGGCAGGGCTTCAAATGCCGCGCCGCAATCTGCGCGACAATCCGGCCGACCCGGGTCGAACCGGTGAAGTTGACGCGACGAATGGCCGGATGGGCGACCAGCGCCTCGACTATGTCTTCGGCATCGGGCGGGGCGTTGCTGACGACGTTGACGACACCGGGCGGCGTTCCCGCCTCGATCATCAGTTCACCGATCAGCCGATGGGTCTGCGGGCAGAGTTCCGACGCCTTGAGCACCACGGTATTGCCGCAGGCAAGCGGCATGGCGATCGCCCGGATGCCGAGAATGATCGGCGCATTCCAGGGTGCCATGCCGAGACAGACGCCGGCCGGCTGGCGGAAACCCATGGAGAGCATCGCCCCCTGGTCGGAGGGCAGCAGCGAACCGCAGACCTGGGTCGTCATGCCGGCAGCGTCGCGCAGGATCTCCGCGCCAAGTTCGATGTTGAAGCGGCACCACGTCTCGGTCGCGCCCGTCTCCGCCGTCATGGCTGCGGCAAATTCCCCGGAGCGCTCGACAAGACGGTCGGCTGCCGTCAGCAGGATCGCGCGCCTCTGCGTTGGTCCGACCGCGGACCACGCCGGAAAGGCCGCGGCCGCGGCGTTGGCCGCCCAGCGCGCATCGTCCGCCGTCGCGGCAGCGGCAATGGTGGCCGTCGTACCGCTGATCGGGTCAAGACGCGTGAAGCTTGCCTTGCCTTCGGCATCCTCGTCGCGATTGTCGATAATGAGCTTGGATTGAAACATGCCTCCGTACGCCTCCTCCCAAAAGCGATGCCAGACTAGCTGTCGGGTCCCGACTTGAGAATGCAAGTATCTGGGTTTATCTTGCTGTTTTCTGGGAATCGCGGAAAGGCGCGCGGCGATGAAGCATGCGGCTGGAGAGATCAACCTGCACCGCCTGGAGCCGGCGCTTGCGCGCCGGATGTTGCGGGTGCCTTCCGGTCGCGCCATTGCCGGGCACCTGCTCTTCATCGAAAGCGGCGGCGCGCGCATCGCGCATGGTGAGGAGAGTGACATCTGGCAGGGTCCGTGTCTCGCATTCCTGCAAGGCGGCAGCGACGGCTCGCTCGTCCTCGAGGCCGGATCAAGCGCGAGCCTGATCGGCCTTGAACCCGCGCATCTGGATGCGCGCATCTCCACCGGCGGCGACATGCTGCGCGAATTGCTCGCCGGAGAGAGCCGGGCGATCCCCGTCGAACGCCGCGATATGCAGCGCCTTTCGCGGCTGCTTGGCGACATCGTTCGTGAACTCGAAGAACAGGGGAGCCATGCGCGCGCGGCAATCGACGCATACTTGACCCTGATCCTGATCGAGACGTACCGGCTGGCCGGGGGAGGCCGGGACGCTCCTGTCGAAGAGGCAGGATCGGCCAATCTCCTGCAACGCTTCCGCCAACTGGTCGAGCGGGATTTCCGGCAAAACCGATCGATCCACGCCTATGCCGTGGATCTCGGCATAACCACCGACCGCCTGCATGACATCTGCCGCCGATCCACGGGTCGCACGCCCCTGCAGCTCGTCCATGAACGGCTGACACGCGAGGCGACGCTGCATCTGGAACGCTCGGCCCGCACCGTTCAGCAGATCGCCGCAACCCTGGGCTTTCGCGATCCGACCTATTTCAGCCACTTCTTCAAGCGGCAGACAGGGCTGCCGCCGGCCACCTACAGGGAACGGACCCGCGCCGCAGGGGAAGAACAGCGCCGAGGGCCCTCGGCGACCTATGCCGACTGGCCCTGACGGACGTATCCAGATATATCAGCCTTGCCAAACTGCCGTCGTGCTGACAATTTGCACGCCGACTCCTGTCATCCGCACGCGGACCGGCGGCCTTGCGTCGCGCCCATTTCACCGGAAGGAACACCCCATGACATTCGACAATCTCATCGCCGGCGAATGGGTTGGCGGCAACGCCACCGAAAACCGCAATCCCTCCGACACCAATGACGCGGTCGGCCTTTATGCGCAGGGCACCCCCGACGACATGCGCGCCGCGATTTCGGCGGCAAAGGCCGCCTTTCCGACCTGGTCGCGCTCTGGCATCCTCGAGCGTCACGCGATCCTGAGAAAGACGAGCGATGAAATTCTTAGCCGCAAGGAAGAACTCGGCACACTGCTCGCCCGCGAGGAAGGCAAGACCCTGCCCGAGGCGATCGGCGAAACGATCCGCGCCGCCCAGATCTTCGACTTCTTCGCCGGCGAATGCCTGCGGCTCGCCGGCGAGAGCCTGCCGTCGGTCCGTCCGGGCATCGGCGTCGAGATCACGCGCGAGCCGATCGGCCCGATCGGCCTCATCACCCCGTGGAACTTCCCGATCGCCATCCCGGCCTGGAAGATCGCCCCGGCCCTTTGCTACGGCAACACGGTCGTCTTGAAGCCGGCAGAACTGGTTCCCGGCTGTGCATGGGCGCTCGCCGACATCCTGCATCGCGCCGGTCTGCCGAAGGGCGTCTTCAATCTCGTCATGGGCAAAGGCTCGGTCATCGGCCAGGTCATGCTCGACAGTCCGGACCTCGCCGGCATCAGCTTCACCGGTTCGGTCGGAACCGGCAAGCGCGTGGCGCTTGCCTCGATCGAACACGGCCGCAAGTACCAGCTGGAAATGGGCGGCAAGAACCCCTTCGTCATCCTCGACGACGCGGACCTGTCGATTGCCGTAGAGGCCTCGCTCAATTCCTGCTTCTTCTCCACCGGCCAGCGCTGCACCGCTTCCTCGCGCCTGATCGTCACCGAGGGCATCCACGACCGCTTCGTCGCAGCGCTGATCGATCGCCTGAAGACCGTCAACGTCGACAATGCGCTGAAGGCGGGCACCCATATCGGCCCGGTCGTCGACGAGCGCCAGTTGATGCAGGACATCGACTATATTGACATCGGTCGTTCGGAAGGGGCCAAGTTGGCCTTCGGCGGCGAACGCCTCAACCGCGAGACGCCCGGCTTCTATCTGCAGCCTGCGCTATTCACCGAGGCCAGCAACCAGATGCGCATTTCGCGTGAGGAAATCTTTGGCCCGGTCGCCTCGCTCATTCGCGTCAAGGACTATGAGGAAGCCCTCAGTGTCGCCAACGACACGCCGTTCGGTCTGTCGTCGGGCATTGCCACGACGAGCCTGAAGCACGCGACGCATTTCCGTCGCAACGCGGAGGCCGGCATGGTCATGGTCAATCTTCCGACCGCCGGTGTCGACTTCCACGTGCCTTTCGGTGGGCGCAAGGGATCGTCCTTCGGTCCGCGGGAACAGGGACGCTATGCGGCCGAGTTCTTCACCACCGTCAAGACGCAGTACACCTTGGCCTGACCTCGGAACCGGTTCCGCCGCCGCCTGCGGCGGAGGCCCCGACCGTCCGAATGTGAAACGGGCCGGCCTGCCGGCCCGTGGCGTTTCATCCTTTGGTGATCAGGATGAGGACGACGAACATCAGCGGCACGGCCGTCAAGGCCGGAATGATGATCGCGGGGTAGCCGAACGCAAGGATGGCGAGCAGCCAGACGAGCAGCAGATTGAGGATGAAGAGGACCTTCGCCGTGGTCGAGCCACTGACGGCCTCCTTCAGCATCCAGCCGAACACCGGCACATGATAGATCATTCGCGCAATCATCGCTTCATCCCTTCCGGGCCCAGGCCCATTCTTGATATTTGTCACACCTATCGACCGTCGGCGGTCGCCACAATGCGGCAAAATGACGTTTGCCAAGTGGCGGGCACGGCTCGAGGAGCCCTGGCCTTGCATCTTCACCGAAGAAACGTGTCCTCCCCGCCGTTCCATCCGGCAAAACGAATGGCGCTTCTGGACAGGCGGCGCGGCGTGATCCTATTAGTGTGATTGTGATGGTTCCGCCGAACCGAGCGGAGAGGCGGACGAAGAGGGAATACGGTGAGGACTACCCATCAGGGGCCGAAACCGTGGCTGCCCCCGCAACTGTAAGCGGCGAGCGACGTCCACAATGCCATTGGCCGGAAACGGCTGATAAGGCGGACCGAGCCAAGACCCGCAAGCCAGGAGACCTGCCATCACATGCGCCGCGAAGCGGCATCCACTTGAAGAACCGCGCGGTGGGCGCGGACGAAAGGAATGAAAAATGCACATTGAAGTGGGAATCATCGATCCGGCGCGTATCGCCCTGGCGAACGCAGCCGCTCTCGCCCTCGTCGCCGCACAACTCCCGGCAATCGTCAAGAACCCGCTGGTCGTGCCGAAGGCAATCCTGGCCGCCGTCGGCTTTTCCGCCATGATGCAGATCTGGCACCTGCCCGTCGGCCCTTCCGAACTACATCTGATCGGCGCCACGACCATCTACATGCTGTTCGGCTTTGCGCCCGCCATGCTCGGCTTTGCCCTTGGCCTCGTGCTACAGGCTTTCCTGTTCGAGCCGGGCGACATCCCGCATCTCGGCGTCAACGCACTGTCCCTGATGATTCCGATGGTCGCCGCTCACTATAGCTTCGGCCGCCGCCTGTTCGACGCGAATCTTCGTGACCGCTTCAGCCTCGGCAAGGTCCTGCGCATCGACGCCGTCTACTATGCCGGCGTTTCCGCCATGGTCGGTTTCTGGCTGATGATCTCGAACGACAGCTTTGCCGTCGCCGACTGGGCAACCTGGGTCGCCGCCTACTTGCCGGTCTTCGTCGCAGAAGCCGTGATTACGTTCTCCGCGGTATCGCTAATCAAGGGTCTTCGCGCGAACGGTCTCGTCTCGCGCATGACCGAAGTGAACCGCCTGACCTTCGCCTGATGGCGCAGGAGCCGGTTCGACAAGAATGACGACATGAAGCGCGTGGCCCGGGTCACGCGCTTTTTTCTTTGAAAAATGGGCCGGCTTGCGCTACCGGCCTTACAGAAGCCGCCCGCGCTCGAATTCCGGCCGGCTGGAAACCACGGTCCGGCTGGCACTTCCGCCGTTTCGACCCGCTGATCAAAGGGTAACGCCGTTGCGCATTCTCTCCGAAGCACACTTTCCCGAACTGCCGAACTACTATCGCGGCAAGGTGCGCGAGAACTACGACCTGCCCGACGGCAGCCGCATCATCATCTCGACCGACCGCCTAAGCGCGTTCGACCGGATCCTCACCTGCATTCCCTACAAGGGACAGGTGCTGACCCAGACCGCACGCTACTGGTTCGAGCAAACCGCGGACATCTGCCCCAATCACGTGATCGCCTATCCCGATCCGAACGTGGTGGTGGGCAAGCGGCTCGACATCCTGCCGGTGGAGATC
>JAHRYZ010000206.1 GCA_020621905.1 Rhizobium sp. | reverse complement strand
CACCACGTCCGCCACATCCCGCGATGTCATGGTCAACGCGCCGCCCATTCTGGCGAAAGCCACGGTAGAGCGTTCCAGGAATGGGCGGTAGTTGGTCGGCGTGTTCTCGTCGGCGAAATCCGCGGCCGAGCGTTGCTGGAAGGCGGTCTCGGCGACGCCGCCATGCGGGACAACCAGCTTGACCCCGATATCCAGCGCCAGCAGCTCGTAGGAAAGCGCTTCCGTAAAACCCTCCAGCGCGAACTTGCTGGCGCAGTAGAGCGAGATCATCGGCAAGGTGAAGTGGCCGGCGCCTGAACTCACATTGATGATCGTGCCGGCTCTGTTGGCGCGGAAGTGCGGGAGAAGGGCGCGTGTGACATCCATGACGCCAAAGACATTGACGTCGAACTGCCGCTGGATGCTCTCGCGCGGCACCGCCTCGAACACGCCATAGAGGCCATAACCGGCATTGTTGACCAGCACGTCGATGCGGCCGAACCGCGTGATCGCGGCTTCGACGGCGGCCTGGATGCTCTGCGGATCCTGGACATCAAGGCGCGTCACCAGAACACGGTCGAGTTGGTCGAGGTCTGATTCCTTCTCCGGAGTGCGCATGGTCGCAACCACGTTCCAGCCCTTCTCCTGAAAGAGCTTGGCCGATGCCTTGCCGATGCCGGAGGATGCGCCGGTAATGAAAACTGTCTTGGTCATGATGTGCCTCGTTCATCTGGGTTCAGTGATGGAAACAGAGATAGGCCGCTGGCATTGTCCTGATAACAGGCATATTTGTGCATGACTTGATGCAGGATACAAGACAATGAAAAAGTCGGGACTGGTCGAACTGCGTGCGGTCGCGGCCGTGGCGGCGGCGCGGAGTTTTCGCGCGGCGGCCATGGAGCTTGGTATGTCGGCTTCGGCGCTCAGCCACGCGGTTGCGGCGATCGAGACCCGCATGGGCGTCAAGCTGTTCAACCGCACCACGCGCAGCGTCTCGCTGACGCAGGCCGGCGAGCAGTTCCTCGACAAGGTCGGGCCGGCGCTGAAGGAGATCGAAGCGGCGATGGAGGCGGCCACGCAGTCGCGCGCCACGCCGGCGGGGCGATTGCGCATCAACACGTCGGAGGGTGCGGCACGAGGCCTGCTGATGCCGATCGTTCTCGAATTCCTGCGCCGCTATCCGGATGTCCATGTCGATATCGTCAGCGACGGACGCATGGTCGACATTGTCGCCGAGGGCTTCGACATCGGCATCCGGCTGATGGATATGGTGCCGCAGGACATGATCGCCGTTCCCCTGACGCAGCACGAGCGTTTCGTCGTCGTCGGATCACCGCAGTATTTCGAACGACACGGCAAGCCGCTGGTTCCGGCTGACCTGACAAAACATGCCTGTTTGCGCCTGCGCCTGCCGAGCGGGACGATCTATCGCTGGGAGTTCGAGCGACATGGGGAGGAGATCCGCGTCGATGTCGAGGGTCCGCTGACGCTGCAGGACATGCACCTGATGCGCGAGGCGGCCATCGGTGGCGCGGGGCTCGCCTATATGACCGAGCGAAATGTTGCAGCCGACCTTGCGGCCGGCCGTCTGGTCACGGTGCTGGAGGATTGGACGCCGCCATTTCCGGGATTGTGCTTCTATTATTCGGGCCACCGCCATCTGCCGCCGGCCCTGCGCGCCTTTGCCGACCTGGCTCGGCAGATGTCGCGGAAGACCTAGGTCTTCTCGCGGATTTGCGTCAGCGTCTTCATCGGCGTGATCGCCTCCGGGTCGAGCTTGATCTCGATGATCGAGGGCTTGCCCGAAGCGCGGGCGCGCTCGAAAGCGGGAGCAAAGTCTTCCGTTGCCTCGACGGTCTCGCCGTGGCCGCCATAGGCGCGGGCGAAGGCGGCGAAGTCGGGGTTGGTCAAATCCGTGGCGCTGACGCGGCCGGGATATTCGCGCTCCTGGTGCATGCGGATCGTGCCGTAGATGCCGTTGTTCACCAGGCAGACGATGATCGGCAGGTCGAAGCGGATGGCGGTGGCAAATTCCTGGCCGTGCATCATGAAGCAGCCGTCACCGGCAAAGCAGATGACTTCACGGTCCGGATGCAGCGCCTTGGCGGCGACGGCGGCGGGCAGGCCATAGCCCATCGAGCCGGAGGTCGGGGCGGCCTGGGTGGCGAAGTCGCGGAAGCGATGGAAGCGGTGCACCCAGGTGGCGTAATTGCCCGCACCATTGGTGAAGATGGTGTCCTCGGCCGTGTTGGCCTCGATCCAGTCCATGATCGGTCCCATGCGAACCGGGCCGGGGCCTTGGGTCGGCGGCGTCGACCAGGAGAGATAGGCGGCGTGCATGGCCTCGGTGCGGGCGGCCCAGACGGGCTGTTCCGGCGCCTTCAGCGACTTCAGCGCGCCGACGAACTCGACCGGGGCAGCGCAGATGGCGAGGTCCGGGCGATAGACGCGGCCAAGCTCGGAGGGATCCGGATAGACATGCACGAGCGTCTGCGACGGGTAGGGCACGTCGAGCAGCGTGTAGCTGGACGACGGCATCTCCGAGAAACGCCCGCCGATCAACAGCACGAGGTCTGCCTCCTTGATCTCCTTGGACAGCGCCGGATTGATACCGATGCCGACATCGCCGGCATAGGAGGCGTTCAGGTGGTCGAACAGCATCTGGCGGCGGAAGGAGCAGCCGATCGGCAGCTTCCAGCGGTTGGCGAAATCCTCAAATTCGGAGACGGCCTGCTTGGTCCAGCGCGTGCCGCCGAGAATGGCGATCGGGCGCTTGGCGGTGGCAAGCATCTCGCCCAGCCGCTCGATCTGCGAAGGCCCGGGATGGGCTTCGACGGGCATGGCGGGCTTGGCGGCCGGGGCCTCGACCTCATCGACCAGCATGTCTTCCGGCAGCGACAGCACGACCGGGCCGGGGCGGCCGGAGGTGGCCACGGCAAAGGCGCGGGTGACGAATTCCGGGATACGGCGGGCGTCGTCGATCTCGCCGACCCATTTGGCGAATTCGGTGAAGGCGCGGCGGTATTCGACCTCCTGGAAGGCCTCGCGCTCGCGCATGTCACGACCAACCTGGCCGATGAACAGGATCATCGGGATCGAATCCTGCTTGGCGATGTGCAGGCCGGCGGTGGCATTGGTGGCGCCCGGACCGCGGGTTACCATGCAGATGCCGGGCTTGCCGGTCAGTCGACCCCAGCAATCGGCCATCATCGCGGCGCCACCTTCCTGGCGGCAGACGAGCGTCTCGATGCCGCTGTCGCGCAGCGCGTCGAGAACGGCCAGATAGCTTTCGCCCGGCACGCAGGAGACGCGCTCGACGCCATTGGCCTTGAGCGCCTCGACGATCAGTTCCCCGCCAGTCTTTTTCATTGGTTTCTCTCCCTTTCGATCTCGGCCAGTTCGGCGAGGATTTCTTCTTGGTGCTCGCCGACGCGCGGGCTCGGGCGCTCGTAGCGCAGCGGCGTCTCGGACAGGACGATGGGGTGCGCACGCCCGGAATGACGTTGCCCTCGGCATCCTCCAGGTCGATGCGCAATTCGCGGGCCTTCACCTGCGGGTCGTCGAACATCTCGGCGATCGAGTTGATCGGCCCGGCCGGCACGGCATTGGTCTCGCAGGCGGTCAGGAGATCGCGCTTCGCCCATTTCGCCGTCTCGGCGGTGACGATGCGGCGGACTTCCACCTTGTTGGCGACGCGGGCCTTGTTGGTGGCGAAGCGCTCGTCCTCGGCGATCCCGGCCATGCCGAGAATGGCGCAGAGCCGCTTGAACTGGCCGTCATTGCCGACGGCAAGGATCAGATGGCCGTCGGCGGTCGGCACGACCTCGTAAGGGCTGATGTTGGGATGGGCATTGCCGAGGCGGACCGGGGCCTTGCCCGAGATGAGGTAGTTGAGGTTCTGGTTGGCCAGCACGCCCGCCATCACGTCGAGCAGCGCCATGTCGACGAACTGGCCTTCACCGGTCTTCATCACATGGATCAGGGCGGCCTGGATTGCGGTGACGGCATAGATGCCGGTGAAGATGTCGGCGATCGCCACGCCCGCCTTCATCGGCTGGCCGTCCGGCTCCCCGGTGATCGACATGAAACCCGACATGCCCTGGACGATGTAGTCGTAGCCCGCGAATTCGGCATAGGGCCCGTTCTGCCCAAAACCGGTGATCGAACAGTAGACAAGTTTCGGGTTGACCGCCTTCAGGCTTTCATAGTCGAGGCCGTATTTCTTCAGCCCGCCGAGCTTGAAGTTCTCGATCACCACGTCGGCGCTGGCGATCAGGCGCTTGACGATCTCCTGGCCCTCTGGCGAGCGGAAGTCGATGGCGATCGAGCGCTTGTTGCGGTTGGTCGAGTGGTAATAGGCGGCCGACAGGTTCTCGCCGTCCTTGCCCTCGACAAAGGGTGGTCCCCAGGCGCGCGTGTCGTCGCCACCTTCCGGGTTCTCGACCTTGATGACGTCGGCCCCGAGATCGGCGAGCATCTGCCCGGCCCAGGGGCCGGCCAGCACGCGGGCGAGCTCGATCACGCGGATGCCGGCAAGCGGCGGCTTCTTGACGGGGTTTTCGGTCATGCTGGGTCCTGTCATGGCGCAAGCGTGGCGTTTTCGGAGACCGGCTTCGAGGTGAAGCGGCGTTCCCGCCAGATGATGAAGAGGCCGGAGCCGATGATGATGGCGATGCCCAGCCATTTGATCGGGTCGGGGAAGTCGCGGAAGACCAGCCAGCCGAAGATCGTCGTGGTGACGATCTCCAGATACTGCAGCGGCGCCAACGTCGAGGCCGGGGCCGAGCGATAGGCATAGACGCCGAATATGCCTGAGATCGCCGCGGCAAGGCCGACGCTGGTCATCCACACCATGCTGGTGAGATCGGGCAGGCTGGGCGCGAAGATCGACGGCATGCTCCGGCCGAAGAGGGCGATGGCCGCGGCCGAGATCACCAGACCCCAGAATCCGGTCTCGATCTGCATCGACCACGGGTCCTCGCGATGGGCGAGCTTGCGCGTCAGGATGGCGAAGATGGCGACGCACAGCGCCGAGACCGCCGGCAGAAGGGCGATGAAACCGACCTCCTCGAAGCTCGGCTGGATGATCAGCAGCGCGCCGCAGAAGCCCACGGCGCAGGCGGTGTAGCGGCGCCAGCCGATGGTCTCCTTAAGGAATATGCTGGACAGCACCGTAAGGATGATCGGCTCGATGAAGAAGATCGCCACGGCATCGGCAACCGACATGACCGAGAGCGCCGTGACATAGCAGACCATGGAGAGGGCGATCAGCCCGCCGCGCGCCACGTGGTAGCGGGTATTGGTCCGCGAGAAGCGCGGGAGGGTCTGCCGCCAGACGAAGATCGGCAGCATGAAGACCATCTGGAAGAAGAACCGCACCGCGGTGATCTCCATCGGTGAGGTGGTTTCGGTGGCGAGCTTGGAGAAGATGTCGATGAACGGCGCGATCAGCACCGCTGCGACCATGAGCAGCAGACCGATCGTCACATCCGGGGACGAGGCGGGCAGGGCCGGCGCGGGCTGTCCGGGTGGGGTGGTCATCGCGGGCCTTGCTCTTCTGCGGTCAGGACCGCCTGCAGCTTTGCGCTTGCGGTGCTACGGACAAGTTACTCTTGCGATATCTATAGCTTCGCCCTTTGCCGGAAGCACTTGAATTTCTCTCATGGGATCATTCCGTTTCGGCATCGCCAGCGCTTCGGACCTTGGGCGCCCCAGCCTGCGCCGTCACCGCGTCGCACCAGCCGACGAAGTCCGCGGTCGCGCCCTCGCGGCCGATCTCGTTCAGCGTTTCGTGGCGCATGTCCGGGTAGATCCGGGTGGTGACGGCCCGGAAGCCAACCCCGCCCAGGCGTTTGCCGAGCCATTCGATCGCCCGGGCATTGTCGGTCGCCGGGTCCTGCCCGCCGCCCACCAGGTGGATCGGCTTGTCCTTCGGCAGACGCTGCAGCTGCTCCGCCGACGCTCCCCGGAAGGTCAGCGTGAAGACATCGCGCCACAGCGAAACGCTGGCGTCGAAGCCGCAGAGCGGGTCGTTGACGTAGGCATCGACCTCCTGCGCATCGCGCGACAGCCAGTCGGCATCGGTCCGGCGGTTGGGAATGCGCTTTCCCCAGGCGAGGAAGGTGGCGCGCGGCAGGATCAGGCTCGGCACGTCGGAACCTTTCAGCATGCGCTCGATCGCCAGCACCCCTTGGGCGAAGCGTCCGGCAAGCCCCGGGTTGAAGTTGGAATTCCAGACCGCCGCCGCATCGAAGGCCTCGGGATGATCCGAAACCGTGTTGAGGGCGACGAGCCCACCCATGGAGTGGCCAAAGAGGATCACCGGCAGTCCGGGATATTGCCCGGCCGCCAGCTCGCGCATGGACAGCGTGTCGGAGATCACGGCCTTCCAGCCCTCTCGACTGGCGAAGCGCGCCCGCGGCGCGCCGATCGCCGTGGTTTCGCCGTGGCCGCGGTGGTCGTGGGCGAAGACGTGGTAGCCTGCGGCCGAGAGCGCCTCGGCGAAGCGGCGGTAGCGGCGTGAATGTTCGGCGAGGCCATGGCAGACGAGGACGATGCCACGCGCAGTGCCCGATGCTTCCTCCAGGTGATAGCTGAGCTCTGCGCCCGTTACCGTTGCAAGCCGCCTGCTGGTTTCGAATGCCATTGCCGTCCTCCCCAAACTCGGTTCAAGGGTTAAAGGGCATCCGGCGGAGCCGCAAAGGATTTTTTCCGGACGCGACTTCTGTCGACGGAACGCCGCCGCGGCGCGAGCTGAGGGCTTGCGCGGTGCTGAAACGGTTCAATGCGTCCGAGCCTGGCCAGAAAAGAGCCCGGATCTGCTGCGTTTCGCATTGCTCCGTGCGGCGCTTTCGCCTACATAGCGGCAAATCCCCTTCACGCCCGCGGAGCAACTCAACACGATGGCACGTCAGTTCATCTATCACATGGCCGGCCTCAACAAGGCCTTCGGCGCCAAGAAGATCCTCGAAAACGTCAACCTGTCCTTCTATCCCGACGCCAAGATCGGCATTCTCGGCCCGAACGGCGCCGGCAAGTCGACCGTGCTGCGGATCATTGCGGGCCTCGACAAGGAATATACGGGCGAAGCCTGGCTGGCCGAAGGCGCCACCCTTGTTATCTCGGACAGGAACCGCATCTCGACCCGACCAGACCGTGTTCGAGAACGTCATGGAAGGCGTCGCCAAGAAGACGGCGATCCTCGAGCGCTACAACGAACTGATGATGAACTATTCCGACGAGACGGCAGACGAGGGCGCCAAGCTCCAGGACATCATCGACAGCCAGAACCTCTGGGACCTGGAAAACCAGGTCGAGATGGCGATGGACGCGCTGCGCTGCCCGCCGGGCGATGCCGACGTCACCAGCCTGTCGGGCGGCGAGCGCCGCCGCGTCGCGCTGTGCAAGCTTCTTCT
>JAHRYZ010000205.1 GCA_020621905.1 Rhizobium sp. | reverse complement strand
CAATCGGCGTCGATCCGGCGGCCCTGCTTACCGACCGGCTGGCGGCGGCGGGCTACGGCGATGCGGTGCAGATGATGACCTCGCGCGACGTGACAAAACACCATCGGGCCGTCCGGCAAAGCGGCGATGCGTCGGCCTTCTGCCTGGCGACCGTCGGCCTTGCCAATGCCGGCCGCGTCGGCGCGGACACGCCCCACTCCGGTCGGACAGGCACGATCAATCTCGCCGCCCATGTCGACCAGCCGCTCGATGAAGCAGGCTTGATCGAGGCCCTGTCGATCGCCACGGAAGCGCGCACCGCAGCGGTGATCGATCTTGGCTGGACCAGGGACGGTCTCGTGGTCACCGGCACGGGAACCGACTGCATCGCCGTCGCCTGCCCGGTCGCCGCTCGGCGCCAGACCTATGCCGGGCTTCACACCGATGTCGGCCGGGCGATCGGCGGCGCGGTCTACGACGCGGTGCTCGCCGGCGGGCGGGAATGGGTAAACGAAAAGACGGACGGGCGGCAGGAGAGCAAGCGGCGATGAAGAAACCGAAGAGCGTGCGCCAGGAGCGCATCCTGACCGAACTCAACCAGGCGCCGAGCCTGCGCGTGGCGGAACTCGCCCGAAGGCTCGACGTCTCGACCGAGACCATCCGCCGCGACCTCGACGAAATGACCGAACAGGGCCTGCTCAACCGCACCTATGGCGGTGCCGTGCGCTCGCTCTCCACCGAACCCTCGGTCACCGAACGCCACACCCTCTTCGTCGCCGAGCGCGAGCGGATCGCCCGGGCGGCGGTGCAGATTCTCAAGGGCGCGCAGGTGCTGATGATCGGCTCGGGCTCGACGACGGTGCACACGGCGCGGCGCATCGCGGTCGAGATGAAGAACATCACCGTGCTCACCCATTCCTTCGGAGTGGCGACCGTGCTCTCCATCAATCCGACGATCAAGGTTGTCATGCTGCCCGGCGACTATCACGCCACCGAAGGCGCGACCGTCGGTGCTCATACCGTTTCCTTCCTCAATTCCTTCTACGCCGACTTTGCCATCCTCGGCGCAAGCGGGCTGGGACCGGACGGACCTTCCGATGCGTTGCTCGAATGCGGCGCGGTCTATACCGCAATGGTCTCACGGGCCGCGCGCACCGTCGTCGTCGCCGACCATTCCAAGCACGACCGGCTCTTTCCGGCGCGCTATGCGCCCTGGCGCGACATCGCGAATGTCGTCACCGACCAGGCGCCGGGCGACGAACTGAAGGAAAGCCTGGACAGCAACGGCGTGAAGCTCACGGTCTGCTGAGAGAAGACGGGTTGCCAGAGGGAGCGATGCCATGACCGACGACACGACCGCACCCGGCAGAAAGCGCGCCCGCGATTTCGGCATTGCCTTCGACGGCACGCCCGGTCCGCTCAACGCCATCACCGACGTCGCCGGTCTCCATGTCGGCTTCTCGACCATCCGCGAGGAGACGCCCCGCCCCGGCCGCAAGCTGCCAGTGCGCACCGGCGTCACCGCCATCCTGCCGCACGCGGCAGCGGATGAACCGGTTCCCGTCTTTGCCGGCATCCATCGCTTCAACGGCAATGGCGAAATGACCGGCTCGCACTGGATCGAGGACGGCGGCTACTTTGTCGGCCCGGTGCTGATCACCAATACCCACAGCGTCGGCATCGCCCATCACGGCGCGGTACGCTGGATGATCGATCGATATGCCGCGACCTATGAAGGCGACGAGCATCTATGGATCATGCCGGTGGTGGCCGAAACCTATGACGGCCTGCTCAACGACATCAACGGCCAGCATGTCACCGTCGACCATGTCTTTGCGGCACTGAACGGTGCTGCATCCGGCCCGGTCGCGGAAGGCAATGTCGGCGGCGGCACCGGCATGATCGCCTACGGTTTCAAGGGCGGCACCGGCACCGCCTCGCGCAGGATCGCCATCGACGGCGAGCCTTTCACGGTCGCAGCCCTGGTGCAGGCCAATCACGGCCAGCGCGATTGGCTGACGATCGGCGGCCTACCGGTCGGCAAGCTCATGCGGCAGGACGCTCCCGATCTTTCCGAACGCGGTTCGATCATCGTGGTGATCGCCACGGACCTGCCGCTCGCGCCTCACCAGTTGCAGAAACTCGCCCGGCGCGGCGCGATCGGCATCGGCCGCAACGGCACGATCGGCGGCAACAATTCCGGCGACATCTTCCTCGCCTTCTCGACCGCCAACCCCCATCCGATGCGCCACAAGGCCGGCCCGATGCTCACGTTGAAAATGGTCAACGACGAGATCCTCGATCCGGTCTACGAGGCCGTGGTTCAAAGCGTCGAGGAGGCCGTGGTCAATGCGATGATCGCGGCGGAGACGACCGGCGGCACGCCGCATGATCGCTACCGCATCGAGGCGATTGACGGCGACAGTGTCGCCAGGCTTTTGGCCCAGAGGACGCCCGGCTGAGGAGAAATCCACCCCTTCATGGGCGCGGATCAGGGCGTGCCCAGCTCAGTCCCCCTGCACCTTCTCAACCTCGTCGCCCACATAGACGATGACATAGCCGCCCGCCGGCGCCGCTTCCGCCGCCCGACGTTTCAGCTGGCCCAAATAGGGCTCCTGCCGCCAGAAATCCGGGTGGCGCGGATCGACGAGAACGGTCAGTTGCGGTCCCTGGGCATAGACCATCATGTGGCAAACCGTCGGGTCCCATTCCGGCCCCCAGTCCCCGTCCGACATCCAGGCACAGAGGAAATCGCGGCAGGTTCCCGGCCGCGCGGCATAGGCCGTGCACCCCTGATCGCGAACGCAATGGCGACAGAGCGTATTGGCCGGCTTGTCCAGCTCGTCGATATCCGGCAGGTCGCAGCACAGCGTGCACGACCGGCAGGAACGCTCGATCAGCGGCAGGTTGGAAACATCAGGCATCGGGTGTCTTCTCATCACGTCGCGCTTCTATCACGCGACGTGCCGCAAGGCATCTCGGTACAAACGCATCCTTTTACGCTCTATGGCCGATGCAGCCCCGCAGCCTATGCCCGCTTCGCCCTACCCCGGTCGCGAGTCCAACGACCTTCTCTCGATGGCATGCGGGGCGGTTGGGCCGCCCCGCATCCGGAACTCAGCGGAGCGCGACGGTGCGGCGCGCCTCGGCAACCGACTCGCGAATCACCCGTGACAGCGTCGTGACGATCTCGCCGAGTTCCTCCTCACTGGCATTGTAGGGCGGCGCGAGGATGACGGTGTCGCCGGCGGTCCCGCCGACATTGCCGGTGCAGGGATAGCAGATCAGGCCGGCATCGAAGGCCCGCCGTCCGATCGCCGCATGCAGGCTGGCATAGGCCGGGAACGGCTCCTTGGTCTGCGGATCGCTCACCAGTTCCAGCCCGATGAAGAAGCCGCGCCCGCGCACGTCGCCCAGCTCGCCGACATCGGCCAGGGCCGAGCGCAGTTCCCGCTGAAGGATGACGCCGCGATCGAGGACCCGTTCGAGCAGGCGGTCGCGCGTGACGATCTTCTGCACCGCGACGCCGGCGGCACAGGCCGCGGTGTGGCCGGTGAAGGTATGGCCGGTCATTGCCCCGCCATGCGCGGCCATCAGCGTCTCGTGCACCTTGTCGCTGTAGAGCGCCGCTCCCAGCGGCTGGTAGCCGGCGGCCAGCCCCTTGGCCACGCTCATGATGTCGGGAAAAATGCCGTCATGTTCCAGCGCCCGCCAGGTTCCGGTGCGACCTGATCCGCACATGACCTCGTCGCCGATCAGCAGCACGCCATACTTGTCGCAGACCGCGCGGATCGCCTTGGCATAGCCTTCGGGCGCCGGCACCACGCCGCCGGCGGCACCGACCACCGGTTCGAAGATGAAGGCCGCGACCTTGTCCGGCCCGATCTCCAGGATCTTGTCTTCCAGTTCCTTAGCCAGATGGGCGACCAGCCCCTCGACGGTGACGCCTTCCGGCGGACGGTAGGCATTGGCGGCAGAAACGAAGGCGACGTCGAGCAGGCTGCCCTCGAAGGAATCGCGCCGGGTCTTGAAGTGCGAGACCGACAGCGCACCGAGCGTATTGCCGTGCCAGGAGCGCTCGCGCGCGATGAACCGGCGGCGGCTCTTCTCGCCCCGGGCCGTATGATACTGCAGCGCGATCTTGAGGCAGGATTCGACTGCTTCCGAACCGCTCGACACATAGATGATGTTGGGGAAATGCCCGCCGGTATTCTGTGTGATGATCTCTGTCAGCTCTTCCACCGCATCCGAGGTGAAGAGATAGCGATAGGCGTGCGCTATGCGGTCGAGCTGCTGCTTCACCGCTTCAGTCACTTCCGGATGCGCGTGTCCCAGGCAATAGACCGCCGGGCCGCCCGAGCCGTCGAGATAGCGCTTCCCTGTCACGTCGTAGAGATAGCTGCCGCGGCCATAGTCGATCTTGGGCAGGGATTGCACACCGTAGCTGCTGCCGGTGCTGGTGATTTTCGGACTGGACATCGTGGCTCTCTTGGGGTTGCGCGGACGGCGTGAACTGGGCGGGCACCGGCACACAGCCGGCCTTTGACGACGCGATGATAGCGCTGCAGTCGTCAGAGGCAAGAGAAATTAAACGAGTGTTCAGTTTTGTCGTGCGCTGTTCGACCCGGCCTCGGTGGCAAGCATGGAATCGGTCCATTGCTCGCAGAGCCCGATCGCCTCCTCCGACGAGAAGGTGTGCGGATTGAGGCACCATTCCAACCACAGCCCGTCATGGATGGCGACGAGCCCGATCGCGGCGAGCCTGAGATCCGGCGTCGGCCGGCCGGACGCTTCCCAGACGGCCGCCAGCAGGGTTTCCAACAGGCGCCGGTATTCGGCATAGGTGCGGTCGTGCACCTCGGTCATGATCGTCGAATGATCGATCATGCCCCAGAACACCACCCAGGTCCTGAGCGTGCTGCGCTCCAGCACCGGCGCCGACAGCGAGGCGCGGAAATAGGCGCTGAGCCGGGCCCGGGGATCGGTCCCCGCCGCTTCCACCTTGTCGCGGATATTGGCGAGCAGGCCGAGCGACAGGGTCTCGTAGGCATGGCCGACGAGCTCGTCCTTGCTGGCGTAGTGATGGTTGATGAGGCCGACGGAAATGCCGGCCTCCTGGCTGATCTTGCGGATTGACAGCCCGGCATGGCCCTCGCGGGCGAGCAGGTGAGCGTCGCCTCGATCAGCGCCCGGCGACGCTCCTCCGGCAGCTTCCGTTCGAATTTACCAAGCTCGCCCATTCAATGCCCTCGCTGCCGCTCGCCGCCGGTGCCCTATTCCGCGGCACCGATGGTGATCGTCACCGGTTGCAGCCCGTCGATCGCGCCGGTGATCCGGTCGCCCGGGGACACCGGACCGACACCGGCCGGCGTTCCGGTGAAGATGAGATCGCCGGGCACGAGATGATAGAAGCGCGACAGGTGACTGATCAACTCGGGGACAGACCAGACCAGATCGCTCAGATGCGCGTCCTGGCGGATCTCGTCGCCGACCTTCAGCGAGATGCGCTGGGAGCCGACTTCGGGGAAATCGGCGGCCTTGGTGATCTCCGCGATCGGCGCCGACTTCTCGAAGGCCTTGCCGAGCGACCAGGGACGCTGCTTGGCCCGCTCGGCAAGCTGCAGGTCGCGCCGTGTCATGTCGAGGCCGGCGGCATAGCCGTAGATTGCCTTGGCAGCATCCTCGACGCTCACCCGGAAGGCCGGGGCGCCGATCGCCACCACCAGTTCCATCTCGTAGTGAAAATTGGACGTGCCCGGCGGATAGGGAATTTCGCTGCCGGTGGGCACGATCGCCGATGCCGGCTTGGTGAAATAGAAGGGCGTTTCGCGATCGACTTCATAACCCATTTCGGCGGCGTGTTCTGCATAGTTGCGCCCGACGCCGAAAATGCGGTGAACCGGATAGCCGGCCGTCTCGCCCCGCACGGGAACGAGCGGCGTGGCGGGGATTTCGAAAAGTCTCTTCATCATGGTCCTCGCACTCGCTGCTGGCACCGGCCGCGCATCTCATGCGTCGGCCCGTCCCCGACATAAATCAGGAACGCCGGCGCCTCGCCAGTCCCGGTGCTGAAAAATGGCCGTGCCCAATCCACAATCCGCTCCCGGCTCGAACGCCTGCGTTCGCGGCCGGGCGCCGGCGCGCGAAAACGCCGCTCTTTTTTGTTGGCGCGATAAGCGCTAGAGAAAAAGCACAAAATTTTGCGGGGGGAACGCAATCGTGATGCTCGAAATCTATGAGATGCCCGGTCATCTGGTCCGGCGACTGAACCAGGCCGCCGTGTCCGTGTTCATGGACGAAACCGGCAAGAAGGGCTTCGACCTGACGCCTGTTCAATATGCGGCGCTGAGTGCCATCGAGGCAAAACCGGGACTGGACCAGGCGACGCTGGCGAGCCGCATCGCCTATGACCGCGTGACGATCGGTGGGGTGGTCGACAGGCTGGTGCAGAAGGAACTGGTGCGCCGCGAGACCAATCCGAGCGACCGGAGGGCACGCAATCTTTTCGTCACGGAAAAGGGCACGCAGGCGCTGACCGAGATACGCCCCATCGTCAAGGACGTGCAGTCGATCCTGCTCGAAGGGCTGGACGCCGACGAACGCCGGCAGTTCATCGGCTTGCTGCAGAAGGCATGCGAAGCGGTCAACGAGCGTAGCCGCGCGCCGCTCCGCATGACCTGACGCGCTTCGTCCGTCGCCGGGCCATTCACGGCACCAGGACGGCCGCACCCTGGAACCGGCCTGCCCTCAGATCCGCGAGTGCTTCGTTGGCGCGCTCCAGCGGATAGACCGTCGTCGTGGTGGTGACCCCGGCACGAGGCGCAAGTTCGAGAAACTCCACGGCGTCGGCCCGGGTGAGATTGGCGACCGAGAGCACCTGCCGCTCGCCCCACAGGATCGAATAGGGAAACTGCGGGATGTCGCTCATGTGGATGCCGCCGCAGACGACGCGGCCGCCCTTGGCGACGGCCCTCAGCGCCGCTGGCACGAGTTCGCCCACCGGCGCAAAGATGATCGCGGCATCCAGCAGAACCGGCGGACTCTCCTCGGAGCCGCCTGTCCAGACGGCGCCGAGCGAACGGGCGAGCGCCTGCGCCGCCTCATCCCCGGCCCGCGTAAAGGCATAGACCTCGCGTCCCTGATAGACGCAGACCTGCGCGATGATATGGGCCGCCGCGCCGAAACCGTAGATGCCGATCCGCCTGCCTTCGCCCGCCATCTTCAGCGAGCGCCAGCCGATCAGCCCGGCGCACATCAGCGGTGCGGTTGCGACCGGATCGGAGAAGCCGTCGAGCGGAAAGGCGAAGGCGGCATCCGCCACCACATGGCTGGCAAAGCCGCCGTCGCGGGTATAGCCGGTGAAGCCCGGATTGTCGCAGAGGTTCTCCCGCCCGCTGTCGCAATAGCCGCAACAGCCG
>JAHRYZ010000204.1 GCA_020621905.1 Rhizobium sp. | reverse complement strand
TGGCGATTACCGCGATCCCGGCGCAGGCGAGCACCGTACCCGATCCGCGATTGACGGCCCTGACGATGCGCGGCGTGCGCAGCAGCCGCCGCGCGCGGCCGGCGATCCAGACATGGCCTCCGACCACCACCATCTCGACGGCGACAATGACTGCGGCGAGCGACAGATAGCCTCCGGCGGAGAAGTCCGCGCCGACGAAGTTGGGCAGAAGGGCGAGGTAGAAGAGCGGCATTTTCGGGTTGCCGAGATTGAGCGCGATCGCGGTGAGGCAGACCGTCAGGAGGTCGCGGCGGCGCTCCGGTTCGCCAAGCTCGGCGACGACCGGCTTCGCCGTCCACAGCCGGATGCCCATGTAGATGAGCCAGGCCGCGCCGGCATAACGCAGCACGGTCATGGCAAGGCCCATTTCGCTGGCGATCAGCGACAGGCCGAAGGCGGCGAGTGCCAGATAGATGAGGATGCCGATCACCGTGCCGACGCCGTAGGCGATGCCCGACGACGCGCCATGCGAGACGGTGCGCGCCATGATCGTCATGTTGTCGGGGCCGGGGCTCGCGGCGAAGACGAAGAAGGCGAGGGCGAAAGCGAGAAGGGCTTGCGGTTCCATGGCTGATCCGGCGTTGCGGGCATGGCCCACTTTACAGCCCGGTGCCGGCCGGTCAATCGATCAGCGTTGTCAGTTTCATGCCGGCATTGAGGAAGCGCATCGGGTCGAGCGCCTCACCGTTGCGGCGGACCTCGTAATGCAGGTGCGGGCCGGTGGAGCGGCCGGTACTGCCCGACAGGCCGATCACGTCGCCGCTCGCCACTTCGTCGCCGACCTTGACGAGCACGCGCGACATGTGACCGTAGCGCGTCGTCAGGCCGAGACCGTGGTCGATCTCGACCATGTTGCCGTAGCCGCCGGCCGGACCCGCGGCGATGATCTTGCCGGCACCCGTGCTCCTGATCTCGCCGCCGACGGGCGAGCGGAAGTCGATGCCTGCATGCATGGCAAGGCCGCCGAGGAAGGGATCGGGGCGGTTGCCGAAGCGGCTGGTGATGTCCTTGCCGGGGGCGGGATTGGCAAAGGGCATGCGCTTGGCCGTGTCGCGCATGGTCTCAAGACGGGTGAGCGCCGCATCGAGCTCGTTCAGCGAGGCGTTGAACGGCGTGGAGGACTGCGGCGCGACATAGGGACCGCCGATCCCCTCGTCGGCATCGGCGTTCGCCGCCTCGTCGAGCGGAATGCCGTTGCGCAGCAGGATGCCGGAAATCTCCTCGGCGGTTTCGGTCGCGCCGTTGGTCAGTTGCTGGATTCGGTCGATCTGGTCCTGTTCGATGTCCTTCAGCGACAGCGTCATGTGCGAGAACAGCCGGTCGGCGCGATCGGCCACGGTGTCGGTCAGCGGCACGTAGCCGAGGGCCGACGTCTTCTGCGCCGGTTCGGCCTTGCCGCCGCCGAGCAGGTTCTCGATCGCGGCGGCACCGCCCGAAAGGCTGGCCTGCTTGTTCGGTTCGCCGGGCTTGATGGTCGGTAGCGGACCTGATTCGGGCAGTTCGCCGACGGCCTGGGCGCGGTCGAGCAGGGCGTCGAGGCGGCCATGGCGGGAGGCGAGCGCCACCTGCTGCTCCAGCAGCTTTTCGACCTTCTCCTCGACCACCTGCTGGTCGAGCAGCTGGCGCGAGGTGACGCGGTCGACCTGGGCGCGGAGTGCGGCGATCCGGTCTTCATATTCGTGCTGCATGCGGGCCTGGCGCGCCATCGAGGCGCCGATCAGGTTGTCGCGGAAGACGAGATAAGTCGTGGCGCCGAGATAGCCGATGGCCATGACGCCGACGAAGCAGAAGGCGATTGCCGCCATCCAGGGGCGCACGGTCATGTGGCGAATCCTGTCGCCGCTGGCGAGGATGACGACATGCTCTTGCCGTCGCTTGCCAAAGACCTGATTGGATGTCTTTCCCGCCACGGGTGTCTCCCTTCATGCTCTCTCCGCATCAGGTTCGAGCTTGACGGGATTACACACCGTTAAGGTTAATAATGGCTGAATTGACGGAAATTGAAGGGCTTGGCTCTAGCTGCTGGTCGAGGTCAGCGAGCGGTAGAAGGACGGCGTCAGACCGGCCTCGGCGCGCGCCACGTCGTTGAACGGTGCCTTGAGCGCTCCGCGAAATTGGCCGCACGAGCTGCTTGAAGGTCGCCGCCGGGTCCTTCTTCTCGCGGGCGCAGAGAAAGCGGAACCACTTGGCGCCGATCGCGACATGGCCTTCTCGTCCTCGTAGATCACCTTGAGCACGTCGGCGCTGTCGATATCGCCGGTCTCGCGCATCTTTCCTGCAGCGACGGGGTGACGTCGAGGCCGCGCGCCTCGAGAATCAGCGGCACGACGGCCAGACGCGCGGTCAGGTCGTTGCGGGTCGAGTGTGCGGCCTGCACAGGCCGTCATGGGCGGCATGTCGCCATAGTCGGCGCCCAGCGCCGCATGCGCTCGCGCACCATGCGGAAGTGCTTGGCCTCTCGAAGGCGACGCGCATCAGCCGTCGAAGAAGGAATGCGGCACCGGTTCCGAGGCGAATCGCGCGACGATGTCGAGCGCAAGGTCCACCGCGTTGAGCTCGATATGGGCGAGCGCATGCAGCATGGCGATGCGGCCGGGAAGCGTGTGCAGCGAGCGCTTCTCCGTCGCCTTCGGCGGAACCAGTAGCGGCTTTTCCGGCCGGCCGGGCCGCTCGGGAAGTTCCGGATCGAGCGGCGAGCGCAGCGACAGGCGGCGCGCATGCCAGCGCCGCGCCGTCTCCTGCGCCAGCTCGGTCTTCTCGTCGAGGTCTGGGCTGAGGATCGCCAGGGTCGCGCCGCCGCGCAACGAGGTGATCCGGACCGGGTCGGAACCTGCCATCAGAGCCCTTGAACCGCTTCCAGCACTGCTTCGGCATGGCCGGCGACTTTCACCTTGCGCCATACGGCGGCCACGCGGCCGTCACGGTCGACCAGGAAGGTGGAACGCTCCACGCCCATGTAGGTCCGGCCATACATGCTTTTCTCCTTCCACACGCCATAGGCGGAAAGGACGGATTTTTCCTCGTCCGATGCGAGAATGACCGAGAGGCGGTGCTTGGCGACGAACTTGTCGTGGCTCTTGACGGCATCCGGCGACAGGCCGATCACCTTGGCACCGGCCTTGGCAAACTCGTCGGCCAGCGCCGTAAACGCCAGCGCTTCGGTCGTGCAGCCGCTGGTATCGTCCTTCGGATAGAAATACAGGACGACGGGGGATCCGCGCATCGCGGCCAGCGAGACCGTCCCGCCTCCGTCACGGGGCAGGGTGAAATCCGGAGCGAGATCGCCTGCGATCAATTCTGCCATGGGAGTACCTTTCTTTTGCCCGCATTATGGATGATTGTCGGCACACTCGATATATAGTCCGCGACGCAGTCGTCCACGCGCGACTGTGATAACGACATCGATCGACGGAGACAATCGCCGGCACATGGGAGAAATCCGGGGCGAAAAGGTACGGTTTCGCAGACAGGACTTCGTGGCCTTGCACGAACTTCCGTCGGCGCTCGTCGATGATCCGTTGATCGTCCATTGCCCGCCCCGGGCCACCCTGGCGCGGCGGATCCTGCGCTATCTCATCGGCATTTCCGGCCTCATTCTCGTCGTCGTCGGCGGGGTCTTTGCCGTGGTCGAGAGCGGGGCGCTCGATGCGGCGCTGTCGAACGGTGCGCGCGCCGTGCTCAATTCCGCCGTCGGGCCGGCATACCGGGCCGAGATCGGCGAGACCGCGATCCGTTTTTCCGACACGTTCCAGCTCGCCGTCGAAGCGCGCAATGTCGCGATCGTGCCCGAGGGCGGCAAGAGCCCGCTGGCGCTCACCCAATCGGTCGCCATGGTGCTCGACCCGATCGCCCTGCTCGGCGGCCAGTTCAAGGTCAAGGAGATCGTCACCCATGGCGTGGCGCTCGACGCGCGTCTCCTTCCGGCCGGTCCGCCGATCGACTTCGCCAATCTGCGCATCGACGGCATTCCCGCTGTTCTCGACCGGGCCTTTCTCGAACTCGACCAGATCCAGTCCTTCATCGCCAAGGGCGGGCTTGATCGCATGCGCGTCGGCGGGCTGGAAGTCTCCACCACCGGCACCAACGGGCGCCCCCTGCTGATTTCCGTCGATGATCTCGCCATGGAGCGCGGCGCCGACGATTCGCTGTCCTTCTTCGGCGCGGTCTCGGTGAACGGCCAGCAGACGGAGATTTCGGCGCTCACCGCCAATACCGGCGGCAAGGCACAGTCCCTGACCCTTCGGCTTGCGGACGTGCGCCTGACACCCTTCCTGCTGAAGCGCGGCGCGGCCGGCAATCCGCGCCAGGGGCTGGACGGATCGGCCAAGGTGACGATTTCGGCAAAGCGGGCCGGCGAGGGGCAGTCGCCCGAGATGAACATGATCGTCGAGACGGCGGGCGGGACGATCTATTCCGACGGTATCGCGCAGGAGCTGACGCGCGCCCGGCTCAATTTCGGCTACGACTTCACCAAGGACACGCTGGAGCTGTCGTCCTCGCGCGCCGAGTTCGGCGGCATGATCCTGCCGCTGTCGGGCGGCCTGATCGATCTGGACCGTTTGCCGGGGAACACCGAGACCGGTTCGGGCATCGGCATCGATCTGCTGGTGAGCGAGGGACGGGCCGACGTTCCGTCTGCCGGCGAGGCACCTTTCCCGTTTTCGCTCAAGCTGTTCGGTCGCTATGTTAATGAGAAGCACGAACTCAAGTTCGATACCTTCACGGTCTCCACGCCGAACGGCACGATGGATGCCTCGCTCGGCATCCGTTTCGTCGGGACCGGTCCCGAAATACGGTTCGACGCGCTGATCCGCGACATGAAGACCTCGGTGGTCAAGCAACTCTGGCCCTACTGGATCGCCGCAAAACCGCGCCGCTGGGTGCTCGCCAACATTTTCGGCGGCACGATCACCAACGGTCAGATTTCTGTCTTCATCCCGCAGGACCGCCTGACGGTCGAGCCGAAGCCGCTGCATCTCGACGAAAACGAATTGCGCGTCAGCCTCGACATCGTCGACGCGCGCATGAACATCACCGGCGAAATCCCGCCCTTGCGCGATACGTCCGCCCATCTCGAGCTCGCCGGCCGGCAGGTCGTCACCACGATCCATTCGGCGGCGTCCTATTTCCCGTCGGGCCGGGTCGTGAAGGTCGAACGCGGCGAACTGAAGCTCGAGGACATCTATCGCAAGCCGCTGATGGCCGACATCAACATCGCCGTCTCCGGCGCCGCCGACGCGGTCGCCGAACTCGTCTCCTTCAAGCCGATCCGGGCCCTGGAGCGTGTCGGCTTTGCCGTCGCGGACTTCACCGGCGCGGTGCGCGGCGAGGCCCATGTGCGGCTCGGCCTGATTTCCGACCAGCATCCGCCGGATCCCGACTGGAAGGCGCATCTCGAACTGACCGAGGTCGATGTGGCCAAACCCTATTCGGGCGCAAGATCACCGAACTCACCGGCACGCTCGACGTCGACCCGAAGGCGGCGCGGCTGGAGGGCAAGGCCCGGATCGATGACGTACCGATGGAGCTTCAGGTCACCGAGCCGGTCGACAAGGACAAGCCGGTTGCGCGCGAGCGCGTGGTCAAGCTGAAGCTCGGCAACGAGGAACGCCGCCGCTTCGCGCCCGGCCTCGACGACCTGGTCGACGGACCGATCACCGTCGAATTGTCTCGTGTCGACGACCAGCGCCAGGCCGCGGTCATCGACCTGTCCTCGGCGACCCTGACCGTGCCGTGGATCGGCTGGGCGAAGGGGCAGGGGATCGGAGCCAAGGCGACCTTCGAGGCGGTCGAAAGCGAGGGCCAGACCAGCATCGAGAAATTCGTCCTCGACGGCGACGGCTTCGGCGCCGCCGGCCCTGGTGGTCGGCAAGCAGGGCCTCGTCTCGGCCGATCTGAAGCGGATGCGTCTTGCGCCCGCCGACGACTATTCGCTGGTCGTCCGTCAGAACAAGGGCGGCTATGACATCTCGGTGTCCGGCAAGTCGGCCGATGTGCGCTCGCTGATCGCCGAGCTCAAGTCGCCAGGCAGAGGCCAGGGGGACGGGGGCGCGAAAAGCACGAACCTGAAGATCAAGGGACGGCTCGACCGCGTCGTGGGATTCGGAGATGAAGCGCTCTCCGGCGTGTCGATCCTCTACGGCTCGAACGGCGGCAAGACAACGGCGCTCGACGTGTCCGGCGTCACCGACGGCGGCCAGGCGGTCGTCGCCAAGCTGCGCCGCCCCTCGGAACTCAGCGAGGTCTCCGTGACCAGCAGCGATGCCGGCGCCGTGGCCCGCTTCGTCAACCTCTACAACCGCATGATCGGCGGTCTGATGAACCTGAAGCTTTCCGAGTACGCCAACGGCACGTGGAGCGGCTCGCTCGACGTGCGCGATTTCCGCGTCGAGAACGAGCAGCGGCTGCAGTCGATCGTCACCACGCCCGCCGGCGCCGACGGCAAGAGCCTCAACACGGCCGTCAAGAAGGACATCGACGTCAGCTCCGCCCGCTTCCAGCGCGCCTTTGCCCGCCTCGTCTATGTCGACGGCGGGCTGCGCGTCGAAAACGGCGTGGTGCGTGGCGAGCAGGTCGGTGCGACGTTCCAGGGGATGGTGCGCGACGCCAAGGGCCAGATCGACCTGACCGGCACCTTCATGCCGGCCTACGGCCTCAACCGCCTGTTCGGCGAGCTGCCGGTGATCGGCATCCTGCTCGGCAATGGCCGCGATCGCGGCTTGCTCGGCATCACGTTCAAGCTGACGGGTGCCACCGAACAGCCGAAGCTCGTCGTCAATCCGCTGTCGATTATCGCGCCCGGCGTGTTCCGCCAGATCTTCGAGTTTCGCTGAGCGGCCGGGCAGCGCTCTAAAGGAATTCGGTGAGGGCTTCGCGCGACTGCAGCGTCAGGAACTCGATCGCCACGCCTTCGAGGAAGTGGCGCACGACGCGGCCGCGCATGTTGCCGAGCTGGACCGCCGTGCCGATCGGCGGGCGGATGTCGATGTCGACCGCAGCGCCGGAGAGCGACAGGTCCATCAGCCGGCAGGGATAGCGGCGTCCGTCCTCGAGCATCAGTTCGGTGCGCGTGACGCGCGGCGTCAAACGGTCGTGGCGGCGGTCTTCGGGCAGGCCGAGCTCGTGCTTGTTGGCGATCCAGGTCAACTGGGCGGCCAGCTTCTCGCGCTTGCGGCCCGTTGCGTTGATCGACATGACGAAGCCGCCTTCGACGAGCTTGATCACGGTGCCCTCGACGCGACCGAGATGGTCGATATAGGCGATCACCCGCTCATTGGGCGCCGGGCACCCGGCGCAGGCAAACCGCACGTCGCCCGGCGACATGTCGACCACCTTGCAGACATATTCCTCATAGTTGGCAAGCATC
>JAHRYZ010000203.1 GCA_020621905.1 Rhizobium sp. | reverse complement strand
TGGACTGCTGTCATCTGCCTCTCCTTCGTGAGCGCCACCATGGCGCTGAGCGGCATCATACGCCGATGCCGGCCGAGGGGGCATCCACCCCATCAGTTCAGATCAAATACGAGGTAGTCTACCTGCACACCTACAAGACCGTGTCCGAGGCCCGCGTCGGCATTGGCCGATATCCGACATTTTACAATGGCCGACGCCCACATTCATCCCTTGACCGGCAGACGCCGGATCAGGCCTACTTCAACGCGCCGACACCTATGAGGGTGGAAGCATAATCGAGGCGGAAATCCACTGAGTAGAACGCCCGAAACTGTTCAGACAAACCGAGCCAGCTCTATCCTCTACGAAGTCGTCTGACCAGACATGGTTGGGGTATTCCGGCCGGAGCCGGACACACGAGCTATCGTTCAGCCACAGCCGGCCGCGCTTGGGTTGCTTGTGAGGTACTTTCAGCCCCTCCCGTCGCCAGATGCGTTCGATCCGCTTGACGGTCACAATCCAGCCCGCCTGATGCAGCATCGCCGTGATGCGGCGATAGCCATAGCGGCCGTACTGGAGAGCGAGCGCCGTGATGTCGACGGTCAACGCCGCTTCGTGATGATCTCTTCTGCCTTGTGTCTTTTCCCTGCCATTTCAATGTCCTTCCTCGGCTCATAAGCCATACTTCAAGAAGGATCACTTTTCAGGGGGCAGGCCATGGTCGACCGATCGACGTTTATCGGTCCGATCCATCGCTTTGCCAAAACAAGTCAGGCGGCGGGCCGTGCTGCCGCTTGATGCGCTCTCGCGATTCCCCTAGGGAATCGGACATGGGCAGGCCGGAACGTAAGGCTGAAGGGCGAGGGTGACATGAGCTTCACGGAAACGACACGGACATCGTGGCTGACGCGGTTGAAGAACGCATTGGTCGGCGCCGTCATCGGCATCGTCCTGGTCGTCGTGGCCATCTGGGCGCTTGTCTGGAACGAAGGCCGGTCGATCAAGGCCTATCGGGCGCTGACCGAAGGCGCCGGCATTGTTGTCTCGGTCAGTGCCGACGAGATCGCTCCTTTAAACGAAGGAAAGCTGATCCACATCATCGGCAAGGTGACGCCGGACGGCATCCCGACCGATACCGAATTCGGCATTTCCGCCGACGGCGCCGTGGCGATCCGGCGCGAGGTCGAAATGTACCAGTGGGTGGAGAAGAGCGAATCACGCTCCGAAACCAAGCTGGGCGGCAGCGAAGAAACCGTCACCACCTACACCTACACGAAGGAATGGAAGTCGGGCCGCGAAAACTCCGGCGAGTTCCGCCAGCCGGAGGGTCACGAGAATCCGGATCTGGTCGTCGACGACGGGTCCTTTGCGGTGGACAGCGCAAAGGTCGGGACCTTTGCCGTGTCGGGTGAAAACGTCGCCGGTCTCGGCAAGCAGACCGATCTGAAGCTGACGGAAGAGGACGCCGCCCGCGCCGAACAGGTTCTGTCCGGAACCGTGCAACTCGATCGTGGGGGCTTCTATGTCGGCTTGAGCCCGACCCAGCCGCTGGTCGGCGATCTCCGCATCCAATACAGCCGGGCCGACCTTTCCGAGGCGAGCTTCGTGGCGGCCCAGAGCGACGGCTGGCTGAAGCCCTTCACCGCGTCGAACGGCCGGGAGATCTTCCTCAGCGAATCCGGAAAGGCGAGTGCTGCGGAAATGTTTGATGCCGCGCAGGCGGAGAACACCATGATCATGTGGCTGATCCGCGTCGGCGGCATGATCGGCCTCATGGTCGGATTCAGCCTGTTCTTCTCGATCCTCGGCGTCATCGCCGATGTCGTTCCGATCGCCGGCTCGCTGGTGCGCTTCGGCACCGGGATGATCGCCTTCGTGCTGACCGTGCTGGTCGGGCCGCTGGTCATCGCCATCGGCTGGTTTGCCTATCGACCGCTTCTGTCGCTCGGTCTGCTTGTGGTGGGCGGGCTCATCGCCTTTGGCGTCGTCTGGTTCCGTCGGCGTTCGGTCGGCCGGGCAAGCCCGACCGCGCCGTCGACTGCTCAGTAGAACAGCTCGCCGCGATCCTGGCGTGACGTCTGGTCGATCTGGAACCAGTCCGTGATACGGTCGATGTCGAGTTCGGCTTCGCCGTTGCGGAGCTGGACGCGCAGTTTGTCGCCCGAACGGCCGAGAGGCACGCCGATATAGATCCGGCTGTTGCCAGCGTCGTCCAGAGTATCGATCGCGAAGCGCATAAGGCCCCCAAATACAAGCGCGTAAAATCTTTATTTTCGAGTGCTGGAGGCTTAAGGGACGTGCCTTGAGCGAAACTGTTGCGGAATGAACATCCCTCCTTTTCGCGGGGCGCTCCGGCTCTCCCGGGGCCATGCGAAGCGAGTGAAGAAGCATGTTCCTGGTCTCCAAGCTGTTCTGGATGTTTGCCCAGCCCTTGTCGCTGGCCTTCCTCGCCATCCTGATCGCCGTTGTCGCCCTGCTCGCCGGCCTGCGCCGTTGGGGTCTTGCGTTGAGTGCTCTTGGCGGTGCCATCCTGTTCGTGACGCTCTACACGACGACCGGCTCCTTCGTGCTGCAGGGGCTCGAGGCACGCTTTCCCAAGCCCGCGGCGGACCCGCAGACACTCTCCTGCATGATCGTGCTCGGTGGCGCGTTCGAGACCGAGGTCACGACGACACTCGGTGGCATCGAGATGAACCAGGCCGCCGATCGCTTCATCGAGGCTCTGCGACTGGCCCGGCGTTTCCCGCAGTCGGCGATCCTCGTCTCCGGTGGGGATGGATCGCTCAGCGGCGCCTACGAGGGTGATGCGGTCGCCTCCGAGCGGTTCTTCGAAACCTTCGGCATCCCGGCCGGCCGCCTCGTGCGCGAGACGCAATCGCGCACCACCTCCGAGAACGTCGCCAATAGCCGAACCATACTGGCCGAGAGAGGATTGGAGAATTGCCTGCTGATCACCTCGGCCTTTCACATGCCGCGGGCCGTGGGTCTGTTCCGGGAGGCCGGCATTCCGGTCACGCCCTGGCCGACGGATTTCCGCACCAGCGGAAAGGTGAAGTTCGGCCTGGATTTCACCCAGCCGACGCTGAACGCGCAGCAGACGGCGACGGCGGTGCGCGAGTGGATCGGGCTCGCCGCCTATTTCCTCACGGGCCGCATGGCAGCCCTCTATCCGGCGCCCTGAACGCGGCCTGTGCGGGGCGCCTACTTCTTCGAGATCGTCAGGAACTTGGTGCCGCGCACGCGCACGGTGATTTCGCAGGCGACCTCGTCGGTGCGTTCGCAGAAGCGCGGGTTCATCTTCATCACGAAGACCATGTTGCCGAAGCGCTTGATGAAGTCGTAGCCGTACATCTTGGCGGAGGCGATCATGAAATAACCGCCTTCCTTGACCTGCAGGTAGAAATTGTAGGGACAGCCGTCGTCGGTGCAATCGGGGCCGCGCATGCTGTCGCAGAGGATCTCGCCCTCGTTGACCACGGCATCGATGATGCCGTCATTGTTGATGTCGAGGCGGGTAATGAAGTTCGTGCCGAACTGAACGGTCTTGCAGCGCTTCTGGAAATGTTCCTTTTCGTATATCTCCGGATCGCTGATAAGCTGCTGCTGGCCAAAGGATGCTGAGGCGGGAGTGAGCAGAAACGCGATTTGCAGAAGGGCAAGGAGCAGGTATTTCACGGCGGTCTTCCCAGGAAAATGAAGTCTCTCCTTGCTATCATAGGTTCCACTGCTTGCGCGGCCCTGACGCCGTCACGGTTTCCAAAGGCTCTCGTCGGATGAGGTTGAAATGACACTGCTCGGATTTCTCGACTATGCGGGCGTTGCCGTGTTCGCTGCCACCGGCGCGCTCTCCGCCTCGCGCAAGGAGCTCGACGTGATCGGCTTCCTGTTTCTCGCCGCGGTCACCGGCATTGGGGGAGGAACGCTGAGGGACGTCGTTCTCGGCAGCCTGCCGGTCTTCTGGGTGCGCGATCCCGGCTATATCCTGGTCTGCGCCTCGGTCGGGGTTCTGGTCTTCTTCACCGCCCACCTGGTCGAGTCGCGCTACCGCCTGTTGATCTGGCTCGATGCCGTCGGGCTTGCGGCCTATTGCGTCATGGGGGCGGCCAAGGGCTATGCCGCGACCGGCTCGCCGACCGTGGCGATCGTCACCGGTACGCTGACGGCGGCCTGCGGCGGCATCCTGCGCGACATTATCGCCGGCGAGCCGTCGGTTCTTCTGCGTCCCGAGATCTACGTCACCGCAGCACTGGTCGGGGCCTGCGTTTTCACTGCGGCGACCGTATTCGGCCTTCCGCTCTATGCCGCCTCCGCATTCGGCGCGGCCACGGCCTTTGCCATCCGGGGCGGGGCGCTGCGTTTCGGCTGGAGTTTTCCGCGCTACAATTCTCGTCCGGGCAGGGCGCCCGACGACGTTCTCTGACCGTGTTGCGGCTGCCTCAGCCCTGACGCTTCTTCGGCCGCAGGCGAATTACCACGTCGACATGGGAGATTTCCAAGCCCTCGGGCGGGGTCGGAAGGTTGTCGATGACGATGTTGTTCAAGGGGATGTCGAGAACCTCGTTCTCGCCCTCGACAAAGAAATGGTGATGGTCCGACGTATTGGTGTCGAAATAGGTCTTGGCGCTTTCGACGGCAAGGACACGGATCAGGCCAGCCTCGGTGAACTGGTGCAGCGTGTTGTACACGGTTGCGAGAGACACCGGCACCTTGGCGGCGGTGGCTTCCTCGTGCAGTTCCTCCACTGTCAGGTGACGGTCGCCCTTGGCAAAAAGCAGGCTTGCGAGCGCGATGCGCTGACGCGTCGGACGAAGGCCCGACTGGCGCAATTTCAGTTCCGTACGTGAACGGTCTTCAGTCGTCATCAAGACGATCTCCGCTTTGCCTGTTGGTCGTTCGCAAACATCATCGGACGATATAACTTTTACGCGCTCCCCTTTCAATAGTTCCACCGGGCGGCGGCTCGACAAAGTGCCTAAAAAGCCGCGATTTGGCGGTTTTGGGTCTGGTCCTGACGGGGGGCTTCCTGTATGCGACGGCTAAAGTCACCGGATGGCGGCGGATCGGGAAGTCTCCCGCGATCTGATCTCGGCTATTGTGGGACTTCAATTTGTCCCTATCTTGCTCTAAGGGTCCGTGAACGCGAAGCCTGAGGGGGGAAGAAGAAGAAAATGGCACCAAGACAATCCAGCTATAACTATGAAGAGATCCTCGCCTGCGGTCGCGGCGAGCTGTTTGGCCCCGGCAATGCGCAGCTTCCCCTGCCGCCGATGCTGATGGTCCACCGGATCACGGACATTTCCGAGACGGGCGGCGCCTTCGACAAGGGTTACATTCGCGCAGAATACGACGTCCATCCGGATGACTGGTATTTTCCGTGCCACTTCCAGGGCAACCCGATCATGCCGGGATGTCTCGGCCTCGACGGCATGTGGCAACTGACCGGTTTCTTCCTCGGCTGGCTGGGCGAGCCCGGCCGCGGCATGGCTCTGTCCACGGGCGAAGTGAAGTTCAAGGGCATGGTTCGCCCGACCACCAAGCTGCTTGAGTACGGCATCGACTTCAAGCGCGTCATGCGCGGTCGTCTGGTGCTGGGTACCGCCGATGGCTGGCTGAAGGCCGACGGCGAAACCATTGATCAGGCAACCGACCTTCGCGTCGGTCTGTCCAAGGAAAAGACGGCCTGAACAGGGGCCGTCCAAACCACCATAATAAGAAGGTCTGAGAGATGAGACGGGTAGTTGTTACGGGACTTGGAATCGTGTCCTCCATCGGGAGCGACGCGGCAGAGGTGACGGCATCACTGCGCGAAGCGAAGTCGGGTATCCAGTTCTCGCCGGATTTCGCCGAATACGGCTTCCGCTGCCAGGTCTGGGGCAAACCTGCGCTCGATCCGACCGATCTCGTCGACCGTCGCGCCATGCGCTTCCTGTCGCAGGGCGGTGCCTGGAACCACGTCGCCATGAAGCAGGCGCTGGCGGATTCCGGTCTCGAGGAAAAAGACTACGCCCAGAACGAGCGGACCGGCATCATCATGGGCTCGGGCGGTCCGTCCACCCGCACCATCGTGGAAGCGGCCGACATCACCCGCAAGAACATGAGCCCGAAGCGCATCGGCCCGTTTGCCGTGCCGAAGGCGATGTCCTCCACCGCATCGGCAACGCTCGCCACCTGGTTCCAGATCCACGGCGTCAACTACTCGATCTCGTCGGCCTGCTCGACCTCGGCGCACTGCATCGGCAACGCGGCGGAGATGATCCAGTGGGGCAAGCAGGACGTGATGTTCGCCGGCGGCCACGAAGATCTCGACTGGTCGATGTCGAACCTGTTCGACGCCATGGGCGCCATGTCTTCCAAGTTCAACGATACGCCGGCAACCGCCTCGCGCGCCTATGACGTGTCGCGCGACGGTTTCGTCATCGCCGGCGGCGCGGGCGTGCTGGTGCTTGAGGAACTGGAACACGCCAAGGCCCGCGGCGCCAAGATCTATGCCGAACTCGTCGGCTACGGCGCGACCTCGGACGGCTACGACATGGTCGCCCCGTCGGGCGAAGGCGCCAAGCGGTGCATGCGCCAGGCGCTGTCGACCGTGAAGGGTGAGGTGGACTACATCAACACCCACGGCACATCGACGCCGGTCGGCGATTCGAAGGAGATCGGCGCGATCCGCGAAGTCTTCGGCGACAAGATCCCGCACATCCAGTCGACCAAGTCCCTGACCGGCCATTCGCTCGGCGCCGCCGGCGTGCAGGAATCGATCTACGCGCTGCTGATGATGCAGGAACGCTTCATCGGCGAAAGCGCACACATCACCGAACTCGACCCCGAGTTCGACGGCGTGCCGATCGTGCGCAAGCGCATCGACAATGCGAAGATGGACACCGTCCTATCCAATTCCTTTGGCTTCGGCGGCACCAACGCAACCCTCGTCTTCCAACGCCACAATGGATAGCCGCATGATCGCCTCTATGCAGGGAAAGCGCGGCCTCATCATGGGCGTCGCGAACAGTCACTCGATTGCCTGGGGGATCGCGCAGGCGCTGGCCGGCGCCGGCGCCGAGCTTGCCTTCACCTACCAGGGCGAGGCGCTCGGCAAGCGGGTGAAGCCGCTGGCGGCCGAACTCGGTTCGGACTTTCTCCTCCCCTGCGACGTGGAGGATATCGCCTCCGTCGATACAGTCATCGAGGCACTGAAGGAGCGCTGGGGCAAGCTCGATTTCATCGTGCATGCGATCGGCTTTTCCGACAAGAACGAGCTCAAGGGGCTCTACGCGGATACCACGCGCGACAACTTCACCCGCACCATGGTGATTTCGTGCTTCTCCTTCACCGAGATCGCCAAGCGGGCCGCAGAGCTGTTGGTCGAAGGCGGTTCGATGCTGACGCTGACCTATGGCGGTTCGGTCCGCATCATGCCGAACTAAAACGTCATGGGCGTCGCCAAGGC
>JAHRYZ010000202.1 GCA_020621905.1 Rhizobium sp. | reverse complement strand
GTTTCGCACCGACCCGGTGCTGGCGCGACGGGTGGCGGTCAAGCGCTTCCTGGCGCGGCTGGTGCTGTTTGCCGAACGGTTGCTGCCGCTGTTCCTGCCGCTTCTCGGCATTGCCGCGATCTTCGTCTCGCTCGCCTGGCTCGGCGTCTATCGCCAGCTGCCGGAGCCGGCCCGCCTCGTCCTCGTATTCGCGCTGACGGTCGCCTTCGTCGCGAGCCTCCTGCCCTTTGCCCGGCTGCGCTGGCCCGCCGGCGAGGAAGCCGACCGGCTGCTGGAAGAGCGCAACCATCTCGCCCACCAGCCCGTCGCCGTGCAGGACGACGAGCCGGCCTTCGAGACGCCCTTTGCCCGCGCGCTCTGGGTCGAGCACCAGCGCCGCATGGCCGAAACGATCGCCGCCCTGGACGCCGGCCTGCCCCGGCCGGACATCGCCCGCTTCGACCGCTATGCGCTTCGCGCCGTGCCGGCCCTGCTGTTCGTCACGGCGCTTGCCTATTCCGGCTCCAATGGCGCCGGCGTGATCGCCGATGCCTTCCGCCAGCAGCCGGCGGCGGGCGACGCACCGGGGCTCAGGATCGACGCCTGGATCACCCCGCCCGCCTATACCGGCCAGCCTCCGGTCTTCCTCTCCGGCCGTGATGGCCAGGGAGACGGCCAGGCCATGGCGGCCAAGGCGCGGGTCCCGCAGAATGCCCAGGCGACCGTGCGTATCAGCGGCGGCAGCGCCGACGAGAAGGTCCCGTTCCGCCGGGCCGACGACGGCACGGTGGTCGACATCGCCATAACGATCAACAGCAGAGGGCGAAGCAGCCCAGCCGGCGATCGGCACGCCTCCAGCCGCGATCGAACGCCACGCCAACGCGGCGTCCACGATGGAAACCGACGCGAGCGGCGACTTCTGGTCGGCGGGCAATGGCGATCGACGTCACCCCGACAAGGCGCCGGAAATCGCCTTCGACGGCCAGCCTCGCCGCAGCGCCAACGGCGCGCGCTATATCGGCTTCACCGCCAAGGAAGACTACGGGCTTGCCAAGTCCTATGCCGAGATCGAGCCTCTGGAGGAAAAGGCGGATGCCATTCCGCTCTATGACCTGCCGGAATACAAGCTCGACTTGCCGCGCCACAACGCCCGCGACGCCAAGGGCCTGTCGAGCCGCAACATCACCGAGCACCCGCTCTCGGGCCGCAAGGTCAGGATCACGCTGGTGGCGACCGACGGCGCGGGCCAGACCGGCCGCAGCCCGCCGCATGACATGGTGCTGCCGGCCCGGGCCTTCGTCGAGCCGCTGGCGGCGGCCGTCGCCGAGGAGCGCCGGGTCTTCGCCCTCGACATCCGCGACCTGCGTTACGCGATCGCCCTCAACGAGGCGCTGACCATCCGCCCCGAGGAAACCATCCCCAACACGACGCACTACCTGCTGCTCCAGTCGGCGCAGGCGCGCATGAAGCTTGCCCGCTCGACCGGCGAGTTGGAAAACACCGCCGACTATCTCTGGGAAATCGCCCTTGGCATCGACGGCGGCGAGCTGTCGCTGGCCGAACGCAAGCTGCGCGACGCCCAGCAGGCGCTGGCCGACGCGCTGGAGCGCAATGCGCCGGACGAAGAGATCAAGAAGCTGATGGACGAGCTGCGCACCGCCATGCAGGAATTCATGAGCGCCATGGCCGAGCGCCAACCGAATGCCGAGGGCCAGCAGCAGCAGTCGGCTCAGAACGTGCTGCGCCAGCGCGACCTGGAAAACATGATGAACCAGATCGAGAACCTGGCCCGCTCCGGCAATCGCGACGCGGCCCGCCAGATGCTCTCCGAACTGCAGCGCATGATGAACAACCTGCAGGCCGGACGCCCGCAGCGCGGCCAGCAGCAGGAGAACAGCCAGGTGCGCCAGCAGATCGACAAGCTCGGCGAGATCATGCAGGACCAGCAGAGGCTGATGGACGAGACCTTCAAGCTCGACCAGGCGCTGAAGGACCGCATGCAGCGCGGCGACCCGGGCGACGGCGAAGACGGCGAATTTTCTCGAGCTGATGCCGCCGGAGGGCGAGGACGGCCAGCAGCCGCAGCAGGGTCAGGACGGACAGGAAGGCCAGCAGGGCTCGCCCACCGACCGGATGACGGCCGAACAGTTGCGCGAAGCGCTGAAGAACCTGCGCGCCCAGCAGGACGCGCTTGGCAAGAAGCTGGACGAACTGCAGAAGGGCCTCGGCGACCTCGGCGAAGCCGGGCGAAGGCTTCGGTCAGGCGGAGCGCGAGATGCGCGGCGCCGGCGAGGCGCTCGGCAAGAGCCAGGGCGAGCGGGCGGTGGAAGGCCAGGGCAAGGCGCTCGAAGCGCTGCGCCAGGGCGCGCGCGACATGATGAACCAGATGATGCAGGCGATGCGCGGCCAGCAGGGGCAGGGCGAGCAGCAGGGCGAAGGCCAGGGCAACCAGACCGGCCGTGACCCGCTCGGTCGCCCGCGCGCCACCACGGGTCCGGACTTTGGAGAACGCGTCAACGTGCCCGACGAGATCGACGTGCAGCGGGCGCGGGAGATCCTCGAAGCGATCCGCAAGAAGCTCGGCGACAATGCCGGCCCGGAATTCGAGCGCCGCTATCTCGAAAGGCTGCTCGACATTCAGTGAGAGGGGCAGTCGAAAGGCTGACCGTCACATACGTGGGGACGATTCAGCCCGCCAGGGCGCGCGCCACCGCTTCGCGGATGTCGGGAAGGGCGAAGGGCTTCGACACCACGTCGACGATCTTGGCCGACAGGTCGTCCGCCCGTTCGCGCTGTTCGGCATAGCCGGTCATCAGCAGGATCTTGAGGTCGGGAAAGGACGAGGCGGCGCGATGGGCAAGCTCGATGCCGTCCATCACCGGCATGCGGATATCCGACAGCAGGAGGTCGAAAGCCTCTTCCGCAAGGCGTTCGAGCCCTTCGGCGCCGTCGGCGGCCTCGAAGGTCTCGTGGCCGTCGAGACGCAGCGCCCGCGCAACAAAGGAGCGCAGCGAATCTTCGTCTTCCGTAATGAGGATTTTCGCCATGATCGCCTTGCTCCCGGTCCATTCATTGTCCGAGAGCGAAATCACCAGAGTTTCGTTTGCGATCGGTAAACGCCAAGGGGGCCGACCGCCCCCATGGTTAACAACTGCTCTTCGCTGCGGGGCGACACTTCGCCCGGCGAACGAGCTCAGGCCCCGTCCGCATCTCCGGTGACGACACCGACGAAGGGCAGTTCCCGGAAGGCATAGGCGACGTCCATGCCGTAGCCGACGACGAAATAGTCCGGGCATTCGAAGCCGACATAATCGGCCTCGAGCTGTTCCTGGCGCTTCACCTTCTTGTCGAGCAGCACGGCGAGAGAAACGTTCGAGGCGCCCCGCTCCAGGAGCAGTTCCTTGGCGAATTTGAGCGTGCGGCCGGATTCGAGGATGTCGTCGATCAGCAGCACGTCGCGGCCATGCACGTCGCTGTCGATGTCCTTGACGATCCGGACCCCTTGCGAGACGGTCCCCGTGCCATAGCTGGACAGGGTGATGAACTCGACCTCGGGGGCGAGCCCCACATCGTGCAGGGCGCGGATGAGGTCGGCGGCGAAGATGAAGGAGCCCTTGAGGACCGCGATCACCAGAAGATCGTTGGCCGGTCCCTTGGCGATTTCGGCGGCGAGCTGGTGGTTACGCTCATCGATCTGCCGGGCGGTGTAGAGCGGCTCGATATTCTTTCCGCGGACGACGGGCATGGCTTACTCCTTCAAGCGCTGCGGCATGGCCGATCGCAGGGGCCGGCCGTGGAAAGTGTTGGCCGATAGCACAGTCGGGCGCGTCAGGCACCCAATTCCTCGAAGGAGAGCCTGAGTTCCGGCGTTTTTCCACCGGGATGCAGCAATCGCGCCGTGATTCCGCGGCTGTGGCCCGCATCGATCTCTTCGACCGGCGTTGCGATATAGGTGCTGGCGATCACCTGTCCGCCGGCGATCAGATCGGCCCTGAGCTTCGGCACCTGGCTTTTCGCCGCGCTGCGGTTTTCGATGATGGCATTGACCTGGAGAATGCGCATGCCGTCGTCGTCGCGCGGGGTGAGGCTGACATGGGTGATGTCCAGCGGCCGGCACTCGCCTCCTCGGCCGGGCCGCCGACGATCAGCCCGGCCAGCGCGAAGTCACACGAAGACCAGGGCGACGAAGGCGGCAAAGCCCCGGTCGGAAAAGGATTGCAGCGCCTTTTCGGTACGGCGTAGCGACCCGCCGGCAAGGCTTGCCCAGCGGTTGGCACCGGCGGTGCGGCGGTCGGATGAGGAGAACCGGCGATTGTCGTTGGAGCTTCGTTTCGCGTCCGGCCGGCGCGGCACCTCGCGCGTAGCGACCGGCACGGAGACGAAATGCGCGTCGATCACGTCGGCGGAGGCGCCAAGGATGGATCTCTGCGGCCGCCGGGGTCGCGCAGGCGGCAGAAGGTCGATCTCCGGCGTCGCCGGCCCTCGTCTCGAGCGGAATGCGTTCATCTTTCCGGTGCCTTTCGCATAAGCCGCCGACCGGCCAAATCTGGGCATTGAAACGAATCCCCTCCAGTCGTAAATTCAAATGGTTAATGCTTCGAAAAGATCCGTCGGAAGGCGCCATCTTTCGGGCGGAATTTACCGGCTGTTAACCCTCTTCGTTAACATGGTGCAGACCCACGCGATCTGTCAGACTGGCTGAGCTCTTGATCCACTTCGAAAATGTCGGCTTGCGCTATGGAATGGGACCGGAGATCCTCCGCGACCTGACCTTCGATATTCCGAAGCGTTCCTTCCAGTTCCTGACCGGCCCGTCAGGCGCGGGCAAGACCACGCTGCTGCGCCTGCTGTTCATGTCGCTGCAGCCGACGCGCGGACTGATCCGCAGCTTCGGCCGCGACATCACCAAGATCCCGCGCGCCGAACTGCCCATGCTGCGCCGGCGCGTCGGCATCGTCTTCCAGGATTTCCGGCTGCTCGATCACCTGACCACCTATGAGAACGTCGCGCTGCCGCTGCGCGTGCGCGGCAAGGAAGAGACAGGCTATCGCGGCGACGTGCTGGAACTGCTGAAATGGGTGGGCCTTGGCGAGCGCATCAACGTGCTGCCGCCGGTCCTGTCGGGCGGCGAGAAGCAGCGCGTGGCGATCGCCCGCGCCCTGATCGACCGGCCGGAGATCCTGCTCGCCGACGAGCCGACCGGCAATGTCGACCCGCCCATGGCACGGCGCCTTCTCAGCCTCTTCCTCGAGCTGAACCGTCTCGGCACGGCCGTGGTGATCGCCACCCACGATCTCGCGCTGATGGACCAGGTCGACGCCCGACGCATGATCCTCACAGACGGGCGGCTCGATATCTATGACTGAGCTCGACCAGAACGACCGGCGCGCACCGCGCACGACAGCAGCCAAGCCCCAGGCACCGCGCCGGACCGAGATGACGGTCAGGCCCACGGGCCCGATCCTGCCGCCCTCCAACATCCAGGGCAATGCGCTGCTGGTGGTGATCGCCATCATGGCCTTCCTCGCCTGCCTGACGCTCGGCGCCGTCAGCATGGTGCGCGCCACCGCCGCCGGCTGGCAGAGCCAGATCGCCCGCGAGATCACCATCCAGATCAAGCCGGACGACGGGCTCGACATGGACAAGGCCCTCATCAAGGCTCGCGACCTGGCGCTGACCTTCGTCGGCACGAAGGAAGGCCAGATCATGGACGACGAGGCGACCGCCCGGCTGCTGGAGCCTTGGCTCGGCACCGGCCTCGACCTCGACGAACTGCCGGTGCCGCGCCTCGTCATCATCACCATCGACGAAGCCAACCCGCCCGACTTCGCGGCGATGCGCGACCTGTTGAAGACCGAGGTGCCGCAGGCCTTCCTCGACGACCACCGCACCTGGGTCGACCGCCTCGTACAGATGGCGCGGACCACCGTGCTGATCGGATCCGGCGTTCTCGTCCTGGTCTTTACCGCCATGGTGCTGACCGTGGTGTTCGCCACGCGCGGCGCGCTGTCGGGCAATCGCCACATCATCGAGGTGCTGCACTTCGTCGGCGCGGAAGGCTCGTTCGTCGCCCAGGAATTCCAGAAGCACTTCCTCAAGATCAGCCTCAAGGGTGCGGCCGCCGGCGGTCTTCTGGCAGCTGGCCTGTTCGCGCTCGCCGGTTACTGGCAGAGCCGGTCGCTCGCCACGCCGGAGAGCGATCAGGCCGCGGCCCTGTTCGGCACGTTTTCGATCGGCTATCTCGGCTATCTCGGGATCTTCGCGACCATGATCGTGATCGCGCTCCTGACCACCCTGACGGCGCGGCTGACCGTGATCCGGACGATCTACGAGATCGACCTCATCCGCTCCGACCCGGCACGCACCGACGGACTGCTGGGCGACTGATGCGGCGAATGCCTGTTGAATGCCACAAAGCCGCCTGTTCCGCATGGAATAAGCAGGTTATGCACGAACCATGACGATGGGTCAGATGAGTCGCGACAGAGCCTTCCGCGAGCAACAGCCGCAGCGCAGCGCCGGCGGCCTCTTCGCCCGCCGGGGGCGCTTGCGCCGCGCTTTGCGTTACGGCGGGCTGGCCGCGATCTTCCTCGTCGCCGTCTTCCTCGCCGGTTTCCTGTGGTTCGCCGATTCCGTGACCACGCTCGCCCCGCCCTCCCAGGCGCGCGCCGATGCGATCGTCGTGCTGACCGGGGGCTACCAGCGCATCGACCAGGCGGTCGAGCTGCTGCGGCGCGGCTCCGGCCGCCGCCTGCTCATTTCCGGCGCCCATCCGACGACCTCGCCGGCCCAGATCCGCAAGATGACGCAGGCGTCCCGCGACCTGTTCGACTGCTGCGTCGACGTCGGCTACGAAGCGCTCGACACGATCGGCAACGCCAACGAGATCTCGCGCTGGATACACGATCACGGCTATTCCTCGGTGCTGGTGGTCACCAACAACTACCACATGCCGCGCAGCCTGATGGAACTGCGGCGCAAGGATCGGGCGACGACCTATGTTCCCTATCCGGTGGTCAACTCCGACCTCAAGCACACCGACTGGTATGCCGAGCCCGACGTGCTGCGCACGCTTCTGTCGGAATACGGCAAGACGCTGATCGCCTATGCCCGCGGCATCATCGGCTGGGGCAGCGGCGACGGGCTGCGCTCGACGGCGAAAATCGCCAAGACCTCCGGCTGAGCCGCCGAGGAAATCCCGCAACGGCGCTTTTTATCCCGGGCGAATTGCGATAGGGACGTTTTCACGCCCGCCCGAGGAAAAGCGCCTAATGATCATCCTGCGTTCCATCCTGTTCAACACGCTGTTCTACACCAATCTGGTGCTCCAGATGGTGCTGCTGTCGCCCTACTACTTCCTGGCGTCGCGCAAGAAGGCCTTCGCGATCCCGAAGAACTGGGCGCGCTCCAACCACTGGCTGATGGAGAAGATCGTCGGCACGACCTTCAC
>JAHRYZ010000201.1 GCA_020621905.1 Rhizobium sp. | reverse complement strand
CGGCGTTCATGCCGACGGACGAAGAAATCGTCTGGTCGCAGAAGGTCGTCAAGGCGTTCAGCGATAATCCGACCTCCGGGGTCGTGAAGATCGACGGAAAGATGATCGACAAGCCGCATCTGCGAGCGGCGGAGAAGATTCTGGCACTGCGGGCGCGGTAGGGCTGCCTTGACAAGATTGACTTTACAACCTGATCGGCTGCAAATGCGGCCAATCAACAGGTCTTGAGGGAAACACCATGGTTGACGCGCTGATCATCGATGCATGCAGGACGCCGCGGGGCGTCGGCAAGGCCGGCAAGGGCGCCTTGTCGGGCATTCATCCGCAACAGCTCGGCGCGACGGTATTGCGCGCACTCGCCGAACGCACCGGCATCGACACCGCCGACGTCGACGACATCATCTGGGGTACCAGTTCGCAACGCGGCCAGCAGAGCGGCGACCTCGGCCGCATGTCGGCGCTCGACGCCGGCTATGACGTGCGCGCCAGCGCCGTTACGCTCGACCGGTTCTGCGGTTCCGGCATCACCAGCGTCAACATGGCTGCCAATTCGATCATGTCCGGTTCCGAGGATCTGGTGATCGCCGGCGGTACCGAGATGATGTCGATGGAAGGTCGCCGCGGCGAGGGGCCGTTCATGATGGACAACGGCAATCTTCGCCTGCGCGCCCGGCATCCGCAATCGCATCAAGGCGTCTGCGCCGACGCGGTCGCGACGCTCGAAGGCATCTCGCGGCAGGACGTCGATGAACTGGGTCTCGAAAGCCAGAAGCGGGCGGCGGCGGCCATCAAGGGCGGCCATTTCGACAAGAGCCTCGTGCCCGTCTATCGTGAGGATGGCAGCCTGGCGCTTGATCGCGAAGAATACCCTCGGCCGCAAACCACGCTCGAGGGGCTGGCCGGATTGAAGGCGGCATTTCCCGCGATGGCGGACTACCCGCTTGATGACAAGGGTACGACCTACCGCAAGCTGATCCTCGACAAGTATCCAGACCTTGACATCAACTTCGTCCACCATGCCGGCAATTCCTCCGGCGTCGTCGACGGTTCAGCGGCCATCCTGCTGGCGTCGCCGGGTTATGCCAAGGCGCATGGCCTCAAGCCGCGCGCCCGTGTCGTCGCGATGGCGAATATGGGAGATTCTCCGACGCTGATGCTGAACGCGCCGGTGCCGGCCGCACGCAAGGTGTTGGCCAAGGCGGGCCTCACGCTCGACGACATTGACCTGTTCGAGATCAACGAGGCGTTTGCGGTCGTCGCGGAAAAGTTCATTCGCGATCTCAAGCTTGACCGGGAGAAGGTCAACGTCAACGGCGGCTCGATTGCGCTCGGTCATCCGATCGGCGCGACCGGCTCGATCCTGATCGGGACCGTGCTCGATGAACTGGAGCGGCGTGATCTCAAACGCGGCCTGGTGACGATGTGCGCCGCTGGCGGCATGGCGCCGGCGATTATCATCGAAGGGTTTGACGCACGGTTCTAGGCGGCTTAACCGCAGCCGAACACGACGCCCGCTTGAGGCACATTGATCGAACTGCCGTGACTGTCCATACAGCCCGGACGATAGCGAGCCCCGCGTGCCACCGGTGTCGCGGCGCGTGTGAAAAAGGCGTCGAATATCTTGCGGGTTGGGTCCGACACGGATCGCTCGTCTGGCCGACGGTCATCCTGATCGATGTCGTCCTGACGGCGAGCCGCACCTTCCTTGCATTGTGCCGGATTGCACGTGGTCAGGGGACAGCACGATCAGCGCCTTCGGCGGACGGCGCGATCGAGCGGTCGAGACAGCCCGCTGCATCGATCGCGTGTCGGAACCGGCTCTTCATGCGCTGACCACTTCGACAGTCCTGTGCGCCCGCAGGGCAGTTTGGCGCGCGCCAGTTCACGCAGCCGTTGGCATGCTTCCAGGCGCCCGCATCGAGAATGTTCGATGCAAAATTTTTTGTCCATCCGGTAAGATTGTCGATTTTGCAGCGATCCAGGTAACTGGCGGCGCCTTGATCGACGTCAATGGCGATTTCAGCTCGGGGAGGTGTGCCGAGAAGGTCGCGATATCGAGCGCTGGCGCCTTCGGCCATGCCGAAAGCCACATTGCGCAACCTGCGTGCCTAAGGGCGAGCGGCCGGAAGCTTCGGTCGCCGCGCCGATGCGGCACGCGATCGACCAACCCCGCCGCATGGGCGGCGATGGTTCGCGAGAAAACCAGGCCGATGATGGTCGCTGCGGCAATGACGGCCATGCGTTTGCATGAATTTGCCGCGCTCTGATAGAGATGATCGAAGATGTTGTCGCGTCGCACGATAGATGACGCCCGCGACGCGTCGCGACGATCACCGGCACGGCGACGACGCCGACGCCGCGGCAGATCGAGGATCGGAGGGGCTTGTCGGGCTGAATCCGCAGCGCTGCCCGGTAGCGCCCTGCAAGGTGCCGCGACTTCCTCGATATGGGCGATGATTGGCCGATTCGTCGCGCCCGGCACGACGACGCCGCGAGATCAAGGATGTGAAGCGGCCAGCGTCACCTTTGCTTCGAGAATGATCGGCAGCAATCTTGTGCCGATCTCGACATAGGCGGGGGACGCAGGTTCGCCCGCTGGCAGCGCATTCGGCCGTCGCCGGAGCAGATCGCCGCCGGCGGCGAGATCGAGCGCCGGCCGAATCGGGGTGAGCTGATCTTGCCGATCAGTTCGCGTCTCCGGCGGAATTTCGACGCCGAGCGTAATGCCCGGCCCCAGGCGGCTCTCCACTTCCTGCGCATAGACCGCCGCCAGCACCCGGCTTTGCGCGATGAGTTCGGCCTGTGTCTGGTGAATGAGCTGGTTGTCGTAGAGGCGGAAGAAGAACAGCCCGACCAACGGCAGCGTCGCTGCGGCAGCGAGGGCCGTGAAAATTACCAGCCCCAGCGACGGCCGCCATTTCTCGCCCCTGCGCGAGCTCATGCTTGCGGCTCGCATCGCCCGAGCTTGAATCCGACGCCGTGAATGGTTTCGATGACGTTGTCGCAGTTCGCGGCCGACAGCTTGGCGCGGATATTGCGGATGTGGCTGTCGATCGTTCGATCCGAGACCTGAATGTTGAGCTGATAGGCGGCATTCATGATCTGCTCGCGGCTGAACACCAGCGTCGGCCGGGTCAGGAATGCCCTGAGGATTCCGAACTCGATGGCGGTCAGGCGGCGGTACCTGCAAATGGCAACGCGCTGCTCGGGATAGACGGATAGCCGGCCTTAATACGCTGACGATCTGCCGGCATCCGGCCCACGTGACGTTATGCGGCAGAATGACGTTGACCCGCGACGAGTTCGCGAGGACTGAACGGTTGGTGACGTAATCGTCGCCGCCGATTTCGACTTACACGCGATCGATTTCGTCGTCGCGCGCGGAAAGAAACAGATCGACGTCGACGACTTCGATTTCCGGCAGACATGAAGACCCGAATTCGCACCGACCGAGAACGATCAGATCCGCTGTCGTCGGTGCGACAGGGCTTCGTCGCGGGTCTTCAAAACACGCCGGCCTTCCGAGCGACACGATGACCCGCGAATATGCAGTTCCGTCGACGATAAGAATGCGATGCGTCAAGTGTCTCTCCGGGAAGGTCGTGTCAGCTTGCCGTCGAAATCTTCTGTCGAGCGTCCAGCTTGCGCTGCAGCCGCCAACTCCTAAAACCCCAGCTACGCCACGAAGCCATGTCCTTTGCCTGCCGTTCTACAAGGCTACCCCGACGGGAAACAAGGGCTGGATTGGTACCACGAAGTGCAATGGCCTCCTCGATGGCTGGCAATGCCTGGGGCCCAAGACGGAACAGATAGTCCAGATCGACGGCGACGCCTTTGCCGGAGGCTTCGCGACTATGGCTGACATTGTAATCGGCAATGATGGCCGGGAAGTTCGTCAGCGCACAGATGTAGAGCGTGGCCGTCAAGGTGACGAGATTGGCGCCGATCAGCCATTCGTTCGACCGGTTCAGTACGATCCGGGCGACGATGAGCAGTAGCCCAGCCAGCACCAGCATCATCCAGATGAAGGCTGCGACGCGCCACCACGTCAGCAGGTAGATCTGCACATAGAGGTCGAGCCGCAGGATCGATGACGCCACCAGCAGGACGTTCTGTGCGATCCAGAGATAGACCAGCCTGCGGATTACTGTCGATTTCTCTCCTGGACCACCTGGCTTCATGGCCACCAAAGCAAAGGCTGCCGCGAGGACCGCCGTGAGAATCAACGGGTAGGCACCCCGATGGGCATAGGATGCGTAGCTGATGTCGTCGGGCAACGTCGCGTTGCCCCAGAGAAAGGCTGCGTCAAGGACGGTTTGCACGGCGAAAAGCAAATTGAACAGGATCAACGAACGCAGGATCGCTGTTTACCTGAAGAAGTCCAGTCGCCGAGATGCTTCGTGTGCCGGTTGGCCGCTTCGAGCCAATCGGCTTCCGCGGTCTGATGCGCCAGCGGACGTGGACAGCACATGAGCGACACGGCCACGATCCATCAGTACCCGTCCCAACGATGTAGGAGGCGGCTGATATAATCGAGCTGCATTTTCGAGCAGCGGTTTGCCGAACCAGCAGAATGAGAGAGCACGACAGACCGGAATAACCAGAGATGCAGGTCAGTCAGCGCGGGCAGGCTGAATGTCGCGACCATATCGCGGAAAATCTGAACGGCGACCAGATATATCGCACAACCCGGCGGCATGCTCAGTTAGGCCGCGCTGGCCACGGTCGGTCGTTACAGCAAGCCGACGCCGAGCGCCAGCGCCAGCAAGGCCGGGGACGCCGGGCTGATCTCTCGATGGCCGGGCGGTCGGCAAAGATGCCACAGCGTACTTTTCCTGCGCACTCCGAGATTGTTAGCAGCGAGCCGCAGGCAAGTGCGATCGCAAAGATGACGGCCGATATCCCGACGCCGTGTTCGTAGAACAGCCAATCAGCGAGCACCGCCAGCGCGAGAGCAATCGTTGATTTGACGGCTAAACCGTTTTGCTGAACGAAGCCGCCTTCGGATGCCAGCGTGGATAGGTCGGCCATTGCTGCGTCACCTGTTTGGAAGGAGAAATTGCGAACCAGCGGCATCGAGCGGCGCTCGGACAACCACCAACCGTCATTAGCCAGCCTTGTGGGAATGGGCATTCAGGGATCGCCGTTGTTCGCCGGACGAACTGTCGATCGCCATTATGCAGTTACGAGGAATGCGATCTGCAGGAGTTCAGGATTTCTTTGCAGTTTCCGTGCAGGCGCGTTATGCGCTCGCGATTCGTCAGCAAGTTTGATACGGGCGAGGGCGTCTACAGCGCACGCGCACCTTCAGCGGTTTGATGCCCATTCTCAAGCGTATCGGTATCGTTCAGTTCTGGATCGCCGGGTTGCTCGCCGTCCTCGCAAACAACAACGATCCCTACCTGATTTCAATTCTTTCGCATCTTCGCCTGCGCTACGGCCGCGTCTGACGAGGGAAAGCTCGACACAGTAACGCTGCACGACAGTGAGATGCGATTGAAGGATGCAGTCCCTGTCGATTGAGATCGGGTCACGCGGAGAGTACTATTCCGCAAGCTGGCGATCAGATAATCCCGGCACCTGAGCGGCGCGAAGGCCGGGTCTGTGGTCCTGCCGCCTTGACCACGACACGTAGTAGGCGACTGATGTCATGATCGCGACGCCGGCAAGACTGACGAGAACGTGCACGACTAGCGAATCCGGACTCGTGATCAGGATGAGATGTCCGGCAAAGGAGAGGAACACGTCGCGCGAAAGCACCATTCCCGGCCGCATCGGATGATGGGTTGCAGCCACGGGATCGGTCGCAGAGCGGCACAGGTAGCTGCATAGAAACCAGCGCAGAAATGAAGAACCGGATGGGCCGATGTTTCCTTGTCGCAGCAGGAGGGCGTCGACATGAAGTTCGGCATGATCCCAGCGGTCGCGGAAACTTTCCCGCGACCGTTACGATCAATGCAAAATTAGGCCACCATGCGCAGGATCGAATCCTTTGCAGCGCGCACGGCTTGCATCGTGCGTCGATCAGAGCGAACCGTGCCGAGCACAACCAGTAGCTGCCAGCAGAACGGCCAGAAGTACCAACGGCCGTTCAAACGAAGGCAGGTTCCAGTCCAGCGTTGGGCCGACATACGACCGACCTGACCATGGCAATGTTCGCCAGCGCGTCATTGCTAACAGCATGACCGGAAAGACCGCCATCAGCGTGATGAACAGCCAACACACCGAGGTTGAGCGGGGCCTGAACAGCAGCTCAATCATGTCCGGACTGTGGTCGACGATGCCTGTGACGTTGAACTGCCAATCAGCTCGGGAGCGCGACGATGCACATGCCGATCAGGCTGATGTAGATGACGAACAGGACGACATAGGCCGCGTAAAGCTGCCACAGGCGCTGAAAATATGGGTTGCCGCGACGACGAACCCGCCCCAGCATCATCCTGCCATAGAGGCATCATGATATTCCACCGACAATACGAACAGTCGGTGGGCGCCGGAACCCGAAATTCCGCGTCAACTGGACTGACCGCGTTGTGCGATGTGATCAAGAAAGAGAAACCGGCGCGATGCCAAGAGATAGGTGAGATCGGCGTTGCGCGCGGCAGCTCGGCCTTCATGGATGGAACAGTGATTTGAGAGCTTTACGAATCAGAGGAATTGACCGCGAAACTAGTGCGATTGTCCGCTTCGAAATGACTTACGTGAAGAATGGTTAGGGGGCTGTCGAGATGAAGTCGATCACAATCACAATGTTGAGGAATGGGTTCGCATGGTTCAGGTGGTCTCGTGCTTGCGGAGATCGTGCAGATGATCGAAGCGATCGGCCTGCAGATCGGCATCAGCCGGGTCGAGGTCCGGCAACGCTGCCTCGCTCAGGATATTGGCAGTGATGTCCTCGACCGATGAGTCCGAGATTTCGTGAATGAAGCTGATATTCCGGTATTCGCCGGATGCGACGCGGGAGATGACCTCGCGCCGGGTGATTTCGGGATCGACGATGGCCTCGCAGCCGCGGCGGCCGTAGTCGATCATCACGACGAAATATTGCATGCAGGCAATTCAGGCCTTGTTCGAGATGTCAGACTTGGATGTCATTTTGTTCGGGAAATCAGAAAATGTCAATCCGTAAATTCTGAAAAACAGAAATAGATTTGCGCGGCGGACGACGATGCAACCGGCGGGGTGGAATCAAGCCGCGTCGGCCTTATTGCCCGTCTGGCGCACGCCCGCCTGGTGTCCTGGCCGCCTTGCGGGCGCGGGCAGCGGCCTTGTTGCGCAGCCGCTCGATCTGGCCGCGGGGGAGGGTGACGCAGATCTCGCCGATCCATTCCAGTTTCACGGCATTGATAGGCTTGGCATTGAAACTCGTCAGATTGACCTGGGTCGACGATTTGCCCCGTTCGATCGTCTTCAGATAGCGCTCGCCGGTCTTCAGGCGGAC
>JAHRYZ010000200.1 GCA_020621905.1 Rhizobium sp. | reverse complement strand
GCGGCTCATGGTGCGGGTCTCAAGCCAGGCGCCCAGCATGAACAGGAAGGTGACGGCGGCGGATTCCCAGTGGTTGTTGATGAACAGCGCACCGGTGGCCGCTACGATCACCAGCAACTCGATGCTGAGATGGCGCAGCTTCAGTGACGCCCAGGCCCGCAGGGCAATGTCATAGCCGGCCAGCACGGCGGCAATCGTCATCAGCGGTGCCCAGGGGGCGGCGATCCCGAAGCCGTACCAGGCGGTCAGTGCTGCGGTGATGAACACGCCGCTGGCGATGGTCAGCCATTTGCGCCGATCAGCGGGGTGTCGGTAGATATCCATGAGCCCGGAAAACATGTGCTCTCTCCTTTCAAGAAAAACCCACCGCATGTGTGCGGTGGGTGGGGGCGGCGTGATTTATGGGTCAGAATGCCGACGCTTTGGCGGTGTAGCCGGTCTTGGCGATGGAGTTGATGAGGGCGGCCACATCGCTTTGCGCGGGGTCATGTTCGACCTCAATGCGGCCAGTGGCAAATTTCACCTCAGCCTTTGTCACCCCCGGCAAGGCCAGCAGCGCCTTTTCAATTTTCGGCACGCAAGATGGGCAGGAAAGCTCGTCGCTGCGCAGTTTTGTGTGGATTTTTGTATCGGCCATGGTTGGTTCCTTTCAAGGGATCGTGGTTGCGTCTGCTTATGATATGGCTACACAATCAGCGCAGAGGAACTGGCTAAAAATGAAAGGCGTCTTTGCATGAATACACAGCTTGCGAATTGGGATGACTTGCGGGTGTTTCTTGCGGTCGCGCGCAAGGGCGGCCTGTCAGCGGCCGCGCGCAGCCTTGGGGTCAATCATTCGACCGTCTTTCGCCGTATCGCCGGGCTTGAGGAGATGCTGGGCGTGCGGCTGTTTGAGAGGATGCCGACCGGCTATGCGCTGACCCCGGCAGGCGTGGAGACGCTGGGCATTGTGGAACGGATCGAGGAAGACGTCGCCACGCTTGACCGCACCGTGACGGGGCAAGATTTGCGGCTTAGTGGTACCGTGCGGATCACCGCGACCGATATGCTTGCGCTCTGGCTCTTGCCGGACCATCTGGCAAAGTTCCGCGCGGCCTATCCCAAGATTGAGGTCGGCATCGCCGTTGGCAACCAGACGCTGGACCTGTCGCGGCGTGAAACCGACATTGCCCTGCGCATCGGCAACACCCCGCCCGAGACTTTGGTGGGGCGCCGCGTTGGCCAGTTGAAGTTTGCCGTCTATGGCGCACCGGATTATTGTGCCGCCCATACCGACCCCGATCTGGCAACGCATAGCTGGATCGGCCTTGATGGCGGCCACGCAGCCCTGACCCGGCCTTTCGCGCAACTCTTGCCCGGAGTGCGGCCTGCCATCCGCTCAAACTCGGTCGCCTGCACCGTGCAACTGGCCAAGGCGGGCCTTGGCCTCGCGGTTCTGCCCTGTGCCATTGCCGAACAAAAACCCGACCTGATCCGCGTCGCAGAACTGCCTGAGTCCTTCGGCCTTGATCTGTGGCTGCTGACCCACGAAGATCTGCGCCACACCGCCCGCATCCGCGCCGTGCTGGAATTCCTGACACCGGCACTGGCGGAAAGCCTAACGCAAGCCATTGCGATTGATAAAAATAATCCCGCTCAGCACCCGTCTGTCATCAACCCGGGGCTTCCCGTGCGACTTGGGAAAAAAGGGAGCCAGGCGCGCCATCTGCGCGTCGGTCAGCCAGAAAAGATCGCTCATGTCACCGCTCCGTTTTCGGAGGCGTGAATCACGCAGCGCAACAGAAATCAATGCATCCTGACCCTAGGACCATGACCTTGTTGCACACCAGGAGTGTCCGTGGCCTCGCAACACGTTTACACCCCATTGACCCCTAGCCTACGGCGACCCCGAACAGCGCACCGACCCCGGCTGTCGCCGCCATTGCAAGCGCTCCCCATAGCGTGACCCGCGCGGCCCCACGGACGACGCCTGCGCCGCCGGCCGAAGCGCCCAATCCGCCAAGAACCGCAAGGCCGAGGATCGTCGATCCCGCCACCAGGGAAGCGATCTGCGCCTCCGAGACCAGCAGCACGACGATCAGGGGTAGCACGGCCCCAACTGCGAAGGTCAGTGCGGACACCAGAGCCGCCTGGATAGGGCGGGCGGTAACGGTTTCCGAAATGCCGAGCTCGTCGCGCGCATGCGATCCGAGCGCGTCGCGTTCAGTCAGTTGCACGGCAACCTTTTTCGCCAGGTCGCGGTCCAGCCCCCTTTCAACATAAATCAGGGTTAGTTCCTCGAGCTCGGCCTCGGGCGTTTCCTCGAGTTCACGGCTCTCTCGGGCGAGGTCCGCCTGTTCGGCGTCAGTTTGCGAGCTGACCGAGACATACTCCCCCGCCGCCATCGACATCGCGCCAGCCATAAGCCCGGCCAGCCCGGCGATCATGACCTCGGGCTTGCCGGAGCCTGCGGCCGCGACGCCGACGACGAGGCTCGCGGTCGAGACAAGACCATCGTTGGCTCCGAGAACGGCGGCCCGCAACCAGCCGATGCGATGCACCATATGGATTTCAGAATGTGAGAGGCGGCTCATGGCTTGGCTCCTTGAACGATGTCTGCTTGCTCTGACATGATGGCCTGGGATTTGCCCGTAGCTGGCTCCTGCGGCGCGATGCGCAGCGCGCGCAGGGCGTTCAGGATCACGGCAACGTCGATCACTTCTTGCAGAAGCGCGCCCTGAACCGGCGTGAGGTAGCCGAAAGCGGCCGCGATCATGCCCATGACAGACAGGCCGATCCCGGCGACAACGCTTTCGACTGCGATCCGGCGGGAGGCGCGCGCGATCTCGATGCCGGGCCCCAGCCGGTCGATCCGGTCGACGAGCAGCACCACGTCGGCGGCCTCGGCCGAGGCCGCGGCGCCCCGTGCCCCCATTGCCACGCCTACATCGGCTGCGGCCAGGGCGGGCGCGTCGTTGACACCATCACCCACCATCATCACCGGCCCGTGTTTACGCTCGGAAAGCACCAGCAACACCTTTTGATCCGGCGTCAGACCGGCCCGCAGCCCGTCGAGGCCCAGCCCCTCGGTCACGCGCTCGGCCACGTCCGCGCGGTCGCCAGTAGCCAGAAGGATGCGCACGATCCCTTGACGGCGCAGACCGTCCAGCATCGCCCCCGCGCCCTCTCGCAACGGGTCAGACATCACCAGATGCCCCGCCAGGTGACCGTCAACTGCCACTGCGACAAGGACCGATCCGGCGCCCTTGGCGGGGTGATCGCCCGCCCTCTGCCCAACGCGGGACACAACGAAACCGTCACCACCGACGATCACGCTGTGGCCCTCGACATGACCCATGACCCCTTCACCCGGAAACTCGGCAACCTCGGATGGCACGGGCAACGAGAAGCCGCGCGCCTTCCCGGCCGCGACAATGGCCTGCGCAACAGGGTGCTTGGAGGCCTGATCGAGCGCAGCAGCGAAGCGCAGGATGTCGCCCTCGACCATGCCGTCGTGACTATCGATCGAGACGATCTGCGGCCGACCGTCGGTCAGCGTCCCCGTTTTGTCGAGGATCAGCGTGCGGATCCGCGCCATCGTCTCGAGCGGCCCTGCGCCCTTGATCAGCACGCCAAAATGCGCCGCACGCGAGAGACCCGCCACCAGCGCGACCGGCACGGCAAGGATCAGCGGACAGGGCGTGGCGACCACCAGCACGGCGACCGCGCGGATCGGATCGCCGGTGAACCACCAGGCCGCAAGGGCGATGCTGACGGTGACGACCAGAAACCCCAGCGACCAGCGGTCCGCCAGCCGGGACATCGGCGCTTTGGAGGCCTGCGCTTCCTCGACCAGGCGAACGATCCCGGCATAGGTGCTGTCCTTGGCTTCGCGCGTCGCCGTCAGGTCGAAGGCCTCGCCCGCATTGGTCGAGCCGCTCATGGCGTCGGCCCCGCGCGCCAGCCGGACTGGCAGGGACTCGCCGGTCAGCGCCGAGGTGTCGAGGAAGGCGGTGTCGGAGGCCACTGTGCCGTCTACCGGCACCACGTCGCCCTGCCGGATCAGCAGGCGATCACCGGGGGCGAGTTCGTCGAGCGGCACCTCCTCCAGCGCACCGTTGCGGTGCCGGGTCGCGGTCCGGGGCACGCGGGACAGGAGGTCCTGCATCGACCGACGGGCGCGGCCCTCTGCGAAGGCTTCGAGGAAGGTGCCGCCCGAATACATCACCGCAACGACCGCCGCTGCGAGCGTCTCGCCGAAGACGAGCGCCGCGGTCATGGAGAGCGCGGCGACGATATCGAGGCCCACCTCGCCGCGCCCAATGCTCCGGACGATTTCGACCACAAGCGCTGCGAGCGCGGGAACAACTCCTGCAATCCAGATCAGGTTCGCGATCTCTGGTTGGCCCGCAAGGTAGAATGCGAGTCCCACGATCAGCCCGGTTGCGGCCATCAGCAGGAGTGCGGTCTTGAAGCGATCGGTACGGGTCTGTTCCATGCGGCTCATCTTCCCCCGGCTGAGGCGATTGCCGCTGGTTCTTCGGAAAAAAGACGCCCGACTCCCACGCCCATTGCATTGCCTTCATCATCGCGCAGAAGAAACAGGGCGTCGAGTCCACGTTGTCTCGCGAGGTCCGCACCCCTCTCCGCACCGAGCACCATGAGCGCCGTCGCCCAAGCATCGGCCTCGGCACAGGTGCGGGCCACCACGGTGACGGAGGCCGGCGAGGCGATCAGCGGCGCGCCACGTCTCGGATCCATGGTATGCGACAGGCGGCGCCCCTGAACCTCGACCCAATGGCGGTAGTCACCGGAGGTCGCCACGGCGGCGTCCTGCAGCGCCAGAACCGAATGCGGCGTCCGGCGATCAGGGTACGGCGCTTCTCCCGCGATGATCCATGCCTCGCCATCGGGGCGCAGGCCCATGGCACGCATCTCACCGTCGATGCCGACAAGGGCGTCGGCAATCCCATGATCGCGCAAGGTCTCGGCGAGCCGGTCGACGGCATAGCCCTTGGCGATGCCGTTCAGATCCAGCGCAATGGGCGCGGTCTTGCGCAACTGCATCCCCTCGATCTCCAGCACCTCCTGCGCCGGGCGGCGGGGGGCGTCCATCACGGCGCGGATACCCTCGGGCGCGGCGGCCCCGGGCCCGAAACCCCAGGCCGTCACCGCATCGCCCATGCCGATATCGAAGGCCCCGCCCGAGGCGCGCCCGATCTCGAGCCCGAGGCGCAGGACCGCCCGCAGTTGCTCCGGCACCACCACCCAATCGTCCCCCGGCGCCGCATTGATCCGCATGAGCGCGCTCTCCGCGTTCCACGTCGACATCTGCTTGTCCACCTCGTCGACAGCCGCCTGAAGGGCGGCACGGATTGCATCCGTGTCGCGGCCCCGATCCGCGAAGAACAGCGCCGACCAGCGCGTGCCCATGGTGGGGCCGTTCAGGGCGATGCGCGCGCGCTCAGTAGACATCTTCGACATACCGCCCCTCTGCCTTTAGGACTGCGGGCGTAAGCCCGGCAGGTGCGAGGATCTCGGCCAACGCATCGCTCACGCCCGTGGCCATGTCGCGCCCGCCGCAGACCATCACACGCGCCCCGTCGCAGATAAGCCGGGCCACCTGCGCCGCGTCGGCGCGCAAGGCGTCCTGCACATAACTGCGCCGCGCGCCGCGCGAGACGGCGGTGACAAGCCGGGTCAACCGCCCCTCAGCCTGCCAGCCGGGCATCTCTTCGCCATAGAAGAAATCGCTGTCCGCATGCCGCATCCCGAAAAACAGGTGCACGGGCCTGTGCCGCGCATTGCCGCGGATGAAGCCCGCCAGCGGCCCGATGCCGGTGCCCGCCCCGATCAGGATCAGCGGGGTGCGACCGCGGTCGGCGTGAAAGCCGGGATTGCGGCGCAGGAAGGCCGTGACCCTAGCGCCCGGCTCCAAGGCGGTCAGCTGGCCCGAGGCCAGCCCGCCCGGATGCTTGCGCACAACGATCTCCACGAAGCCGTCGCGGCGACCCGAGGCCAGCGAGTAGAGACGTGGCACGGCGCTGCCCTGCGGCAGGACACCGATCAGGTCGCCCGCCTGAAACCGTGCGAAACCCGCCCCGGTCAGCCGCTGCCACAGCGTCGCGCGCGGCAAGGCGAAGCGCAGGATCGCGGCCCCCGCCTGCATCTCGGCCCCGTAGTTGCGCCGCGAGACGAGGGTCAATGTTTCGGTGCGCGGCGAGACGGGCTGGTGAGAAAGCTCGAGAGAGATGCTAAGCGCCTCGCCAAGAGCGCGGCCCCAGCGCGCGAAATCCTGCGGGGACTGGCGGTCGATTGCGTCAAGCGGCAGAAGCTCCGGCCAGTCCTTCGCTTGCGCTGCTGCCGCAACGTCCTTGGCAAAGGCGCAATAGGCCGGAAAACTCCGATCTCCGAAACCAAGCACAGCCATGGGAATATCCGGCGCTCCGTCGAGGGCGTTCAACCGGTCGAGGAAGCCCTTCGCCGAGGCCGGCGCAGCCCCGTCGCCATAGGTCGCGGCGAGCACGATGATGCGCTCGGCTCGGGCGTAGCGCTCTGGCGCGAAGCCCGACATCGGGCCAACATGGACGCCCTGCCCCGCTGCCGTCAGCGAGGCATGCAGGGTCGCGGCGAAGCCCCAGGTGCTGCCACCCTCGCTGCCGACAAGAAGGATCGTCTCGGCACGGCCCGCGGGCTGGTTGCCGCGGATGCGCGGCCGCCCGCGCCGCCCGGCAAACCAGATCAGGACGCCGGTCACGCCCATCGCCGGCACTCCGAGCGCCATCATCCCGAGCACAAGGCCGAGCGTCGCGGCCCCCTGCCCCGTGTGCAGCATGTAAATGGTTTCCGAGACGCGCTCCCACCCGGTCAGGTCGGCCCATGCCACGAGCGCGCCGGTTCCCTGGTCAAGATAGCCGGTGCCCCGGTCGGTCTTCAGTGTGAACACGTCCGTCGCATCGCCGGGATAGGGAAAGCTCAGTTCGCGCAGCTCGGCGACGGGCGTCTGCAGCAGCGTGGCCATCTGATCGAGAGCGAACCCAATCTCTCCGCTCACTTCGGTGGGATCAGTCGGCAGGACGCCACCGTCCGGCAAAAGATCGAAGGTGGAGGCTGTCATCCAGAGGGCGGTGGTGGAGGACAGAACGAGGCCGATGACGGCGATCCGGGCGATCTCGACATGCAGCCTGCCCGCGAACGGACCGCGCAAGGACGCGAACCAGTGCCGCCATCCGCCCGCCCGTCGCGCGACCAGCATAGCACCCGAGAGCGAGAGGACCAGCATCGCCGCGGCCCCGGCGGCCATGGCGATGCGCCCGCCATCCCCGAGGAAGAGCGAGCGATGAAAGTTGGTGAGCCAGCGAAGGGCCTGGTTCGGGTCGGCCGAGGCAACGCCCGCGCCCGTCGCCGGGTCGATCACGGCAGCACCCGGCGCGCCCTGATCGAACCAATAGGCGGTGATCCGACCGGAGGGCGACCGCCGGATCTGCTCGA
>JAHRYZ010000199.1 GCA_020621905.1 Rhizobium sp. | reverse complement strand
GGGTCAACTGGTTGCGCTCGGCGAGCCTGTCGATCGCGGCCCAGATGGTGTCATGCGAAAGCATTGTCGCTCATGCTCCAGGGCCGGGGACGACGGCAGCCATACGCCCGTCCCGGCAAGATGCCGGAACTCTAGCGAATCTGCTCAGGTCCGTAAAGTCGAAAAGGAATAAAATCCTTGTCCGCATGCCCATGCCCGGGAGGCAGCTGGCTCAGGCGACCATGGCCATGTTGATCTTGCCGAGTTGGATGACGGCCTGGGTGCGGCTGTCGACCTTGAGCTTCAGCAGGATCGCCGAGACATGCGCCTTGATCGTGGCTTCCGACACGCTGAGCTCATAGGCGATCTGCTTGTTCAGCAGGCCTTCGCCGAGCATGCCGAGCACGCGGCTCTGCTGTGGGGTGAGCGTCCTCAGTCGACTGATCAGGTCGGCGACGTCCGGATCCTGCTCCTGGCCGCCCTGATAGTTTTTCGGAGTCCAGATGTCGCCTTCCAGCACGGACTGGATGGCGGCGCGATGTCGTCGATGCCGGCCGACTGGAGATGAGTCGAGGCGCCGAGTTCGAGAGCGCGGCGGATGGTGTCGGTCGTCGCTGGCCGATACGATGACGATCGGCAGGCTGGCGAATTCGGCGCGAGCGCCATCAGGCCGGCGCCGGATACGCCGGGCATGGAAAGATCGAGCAGCATCAGATCGGCGTCGGGTGGGCTGCCGTGGGCGGCCTGAAGTCACCGGCCTCGACGATTGTTTGCTCGCCCTCGATGCGGCTGACGGCCTGACGCAAAGCGCCGCGAAAGAGCGGTGGTGGTCGTCTGCACGATGAAGGTCGATGCCGTCATGTCGAAGCCCCTCCCAAGAGCTATGTCTGAACGCCGCGCGGCAGCTTTCTTTATCCCCTGCCGAACATAAACAATAGTCTATGTCTTGTCGGGCGTTGCGCCGTCTTCTGGCTTGAACCTTCCACCAGGCCGAAGAAGCTGCGCATGAAGCGTTCCATGATGCCGATCGAGGCTCGACTCCCGTCGCTGGGCAGCGGTTCGCCTTTCGCCAGCGGGGCGGTCGCGGCGGCTCCGCTCCAGCGCGCCACGCGTCTTTCCAGCCGGGAGGTCTTCCTCGTAGCGGCCCGCTCGTCGGCGGCCATGCGGCAGGTGAGCGTTCCGTCGCTCTCCTGGCAAAGCGTCAGCGCGCCGGTCTTGCGGTCGAGACGGACAAAGCCGCCATCGGTCTTCTCCAGCGCGAAGCGCGCGACGTCGGTGTCCTCGGCCAGGGCCGGCGCGGCGAAGCCGGTCGCGATCATCAGGAAAAGGGTCGTTGGCATGGGCATCGGGCGCATCGGCGATCTCCTCGAATTCGTCACGGTTGGCTCGTCCACCGGCTTAACAAGCGTGGACAAGCCGGTCGGTTTGCGGCAAACCGCCAGCGAAGACTCCGCTGACGGAAGGACAGGCCCTTGGATCGGATTATATACAAGATCGTGCCGCGCGAATTATGGCAGGAAGCGCGCGACGAGGGAGTATTTCGTGGGGCGGCGATCGATCTGCACGACGGCTACATCCATTTTTCCACCGCCGCCCAGGCGGTCGAGACGGCGGCACGCCACTTCGCCGGCGTCGAGGGTCTGCTGCTGGTCGCCGTCGATGCCGCATCGCTCGGCGAGGCGCTGCGCTTCGAGCCTTCGCGCGGTGGCGATCTCTTTCCGCACCTCTATGCCAACCTGCCGCTCGATGCCGTCCTGTGGGAAAAGCCCCTGCCGCTCGGCGGCGACGGCCAGCATGTCTTTCCGGAGATGGACCGATGATCGATGCCTTCAAGACGATTGCCCGCCGCGGCCTCTTCCTGTTCGACGCCGAGACCGCCCATGGCCTGTCGATCGCTGCGCTCAAATCCGGCCTCGTGCCGGGCTGCGCGCTGAAGGCCGATCCGCGCCTCGCCGTCACCGTCGCCGGCCTCCAATTCCCCAATCCGCTCGGCATGGCCGCCGGCTATGACAAGAATGCAGAAGTGCCCGACGCGCTGCTGCGTCTCGGTTTCGGTTTTGCCGAGGTCGGCACGCTGACGCCGAAGCCGCAGGCCGGCAACCCCAAGCCGCGCATCTTCCGGCTGGAAAAGGACCTGGCCGTGATCAACCGGCTCGGCTTCAACAATGAGGGCCATGCCGCCGCCCTTGCCCGGCTGCTGGCTCGCAGGCCTGCCGGCATCGTCGGCGTCAATATCGGCGCCAACAAGGACAGCGCCGACCGCATCGCCGACTATGTCGAGGGCATCCGCCGCTTCTCGGGCGTCGCCTCCTATTTCACCGCCAACATCTCCTCGCCCAATACGCCGGGCCTGCGCGACCTGCAGGCCCGCGAGAGCCTGTCGACGCTCCTGTCGGCCGTGCTCGCCGCGCGCGACGAAATCGCCGCGGCATCGGGCGTGCGTCGCCCGGTCTTCCTGAAGGTCGCGCCGGATCTGACCGAAGAGGGCATGGACGACATCGCCGCCGAAGCGCTGGCGCACGAGCTCGACGGGCTGATCGTCTCCAACACGACGCTGTCCCGCGACGGCCTCTCCGATCCGCGTCTCGCCGGTGAGGCGGGCGGGCTGTCGGGCAAGCCGCTGTTCGAAAAGTCGACGGCGGTGCTCGCCCGCATGCGCAAGCGCGTCGGCCCGGCCATGCCGATCATCGGCGTCGGCGGCGTGTCCTCGGCCGAGACGGCACTGGAGAAAATCCGCGCCGGCGCTGATCTGGTGCAGCTCTATTCCTGCATGGTCTATGAAGGCCCCGGCCTGCCGGCACGCATCGTGCGCGGCCTGTCGGCGCTGCTCGACCGCGAAAAGGTCTCCTCGATCCGCGAGCTGCGCGACACCCGGCTCGACTACTGGCTCGCCGCGAAGGTCTGATCGAGTTTCGGCTTGAGCCGCGACAGCAGCAGCAGGCCGCGCAGCGCCAGAAACACGTTGAGCGCGATCCACAGCCCGTGATTGCCGAAGCTCGGCACCAGGGCCGCCAGCGTCGCGAGATAGCCGGCCAGCGCCACGATCATCATGTTGCGCATCTCGCGCGACCAGGTGGCGCCGATGAAGATGCCGTCCATCTGGAAGGCGAGCGCCCCGGTCAGCGCAGTCAGCGCCGCATAGGGCAGATAGAGGTCGGCGACGATGCGAACCTCCTGCGCCGTGGTGATGATGCCGATGATCGACTCCCCAGGCTGAAAGAGCCGGCTTGCAAAGCGCCAGCCCGGCGACCAGATGCCGGTGAGCTTCACCGCGCGTTCAGCCCCGCGGTAACGCGCCCCGATCGTCTGGCCGGCGATCTGCTCGGCCGCGGTGGCAATCCCGTCGAGATAGAAGCTCGAGATCATGAAGAAGTTCAAAAGCACCGCATTGGCGGCGAGCGTCACCGGGCCGAAGCTTGCGCCCACCCGGGTCATCACGGTGAAGGCGGTGATCAGCGAGAAGGTGCGGATCAGGATGTCGCGGTTGAGATGGAAGAGCTCTCGCAGCTTCGCCGCGTCGGTCAGCCTGGCCAGCCGCGGCATCGCGGCCGATCCGTAGCGCCGGAAGACGAAGGCGAGGCCGGCGAGTGCCGCCACGGTCTCGCCGATCACCGTTCCCCAGGCGACGCCGGCGATGCCCCAGCCGAAGGTCAGGCCGAGCAGGATGGACATGACGATGTTGATGCCGTTCAGCAGGATCTGCAGCCCGAGCCCGACCGATCCGAGCCCGCGCCCCAGCACGAAGCCGAGCAGGGTGAAGTTGGAGAGCGTGACCGGCGCGGCCATGATGCGGATGGCGATATAGGTGGCCGACGCCGTCGCAACGCTGCCTTCGGCGCCCACTGCGGCCCGCCGGAAATGATCAGCGGCGACAAGGCGAGAATGAGCAGGCCGAAGCCGACGGAAAGCGCCATCGAGCGCCAGAACACGGCAAAGAGTTCGTCCCCGTCGCCGCGTCCCTGAGCCTGGGCGACGAGCGCCGTCGTCGAGGCGCGCAGGAAATTGAGGCTGCCGAACAGCAGGTCGAAGAGCGCAGCCGCAATCGCAAGCCCGGCCAGCGCCGCCGCCTCGCCGGTGCGGCCGATCACGGCGGTGTCGGTGAGCCCGAGCAGCGGCGTGGTGACGTAACCGAGCGTCATTGGCACGGCGATCGCCAGCACCGAACGATGCGTCACTTCGATGATCCGAACCGGCTGGCTTCTCGTGTCCATGCATGCGCCCACTGACTTTGCGCCGGGGCGGGAATCGCTCAGGCCGACAGCACCATGGCCCAATAAGGGCGGTTGGCGGAAGAGGGATGGCGCGCAACGGCAACCCCGAGGCCCTGATAGGTGCCGAGCATGTTCTCGAGATGCTTCTTCGAATCGATCCAGGCCTGCACCGCGCGCTCGACGCTGTCCTGGCCGGTCGCAATGTTCTCGGCGGCCGGCAGCGGCACTTCGGTGGATTTCATGCGGTCGAGGAAACTGTCGTTGAAGCCGATCAGATGCGCCATCTTTCCGGCCTTGGCCATGCGCCTCGCCTGGACGAGAGCCGCGACCTCGGCCTCGGGCTTGCGGGCGAGGCCCGCCAGTCCCTTCTTCTGCCGCAGGGTGTTGACGATCGGCAGCGCGCCCTCGGTCTGCACCTCGGAGAGGTCGTCACCGGTCGGCAGGACGTCCGCGGTGCGGCAGCCGGCAAGCGCGGCGGCAAGGCTGCCTGCCGACAGGATCAGAAGCATGCGCCGCGGAAGGGGCTGGACGGTCGCAGGCCGCATCTCAGTTCCTTGCACTGATCAGACGCAGCACGATGAAGACCGGGATGACGATCGTCGCGCCGAGCAGGAGATAGTCGCCGACCCGTCCGAGCGCGGCGAAACCGCGATACCAGAGCTCGATGAAGAAATGCCGGATGCCTTCGAGGATGTCGACCGGATAGATGCCGAACACATGCATGATGAAGCCGACGATCAGCGAGACGACGACGAGCTTGATGATCGTGCGGCCCGGCGTGTCGCCGAGAAATCTGTTGACCTGATCGGCCATGGCAATCTCCTGTTTGTCCTCACATAGGAAGCGGCGCCGTTTCCCGCAAGCAAGGCGCGCGAGCGCTCGGCTTTGCGCCGGACAACTTAGCTCTTGTGTTTTTTCGGCCCTTCGGTCAAGTGCCGCCTGATCCACGGGATTTCACCATGCAGCCCACCCAGTTTTCCTCCGGCGACGTCATTGCCGACCGTCGCGCCGACTATGCCCGGATGCTCGCCGAAAGTGGCGATCCTGCGGCGGCGGCCGAATTGATGGAGCAGGCGCTGGAGCTGGCGCCCGCCTGGGCCGCCGGCTGGCTGCGGCTCGGCGAATATCGCGAGAAGGCGGGCCTTGGCGCAGAGGCGGCGGAAGCGCTCCGGCAGGTGCTGGCGCTCGATCCGGAGGATATCTTCGGAGCCGGCCTGAAGCTCGCCCTCCTCGGCGCCACCGAGACGCCCGACAAGCCGCCGAGCCGCTATGTCGAGGCCCTGTTCGACGACTATGCCGACCGCTTCGAGGCGGCCCTCGTCGAACGGCTCGACTATTCCGTCCCGGGCAAGCTTGCGGCGCGGGTGCGCAAGGCGCGCGGCGAGGGCGGCCGCTTTTCCTGTGCCGTCGACCTTGGCTGCGGCACCGGCCTGTTCGGCGTGGAGATCCGCTCCGGTGTCGGGCGGCTCGAAGGCTTCGACCTCTCGGCCAACATGCTCGCCAAGGCCGGGGAAAAGGCGATCTACGACCACCTCGCGCGCTCCGACCTCTCGCTCGATGCCGAAGGCTCCCGGCTTTTCGACGGCGGTTTGACGCGCGGCCGCGCCGATCTCGTCGCCGCCGCCGATGTGTTGATGTATCTCGGCGACCTGTCGAACGCCTTTTCCCTTGCCGCCGAACTCGCAGCCCCCGGCGCGCTCTTCGCCTTCTCGGTCGAGGATGCCGGCACTCCGGACGGCCTTCATCTCGCCCCTTCGCTGCGTTATGCGCATTCCGAAGCCTATGTCCGCGCCGCCCTCGCCGCCGTCAGCTTCGAGATCCGCGAAATGGAGCGCACGACCATTCGCATGGATGGCGGAAAACCGGTCCTCGGCATTCTGTTTCTTGCGATCAGGACGCGTTGATCGGATCGAAAATTGCGAACTTTTCGATAGGTCAGTATTCCTTACCTATCACCCTTGCGTCCCAGGACATCCGGAGTATTTATTGCACTGCGGGAGGCCATTTTCGGAGACGTGTCATGGCGCATTTGACGAGCATGCTGGGTATCTGGAATTCCAATCCGGCCCGCCACACGGCGGCCGAGGATCTGCAGGGTCTGATCGCCGGCAGCATGATCGCCGCGCTCGGCCTCTATCTGCTCGCCAAGGTCGGGCTTCTGACTGGCGGCATGGCGGGGCTCGCCTTCGTCCTGCACTACTGGAGCGGCCCCCGCTACGGCCTGCTCTTCTTCGAGCTCAACCTGCCGTTCTACATCCTGTCGCTGCGCCGCGTCGGTGTTGATTTCACCCTGAAGACCTTCGCCGCCGTCGGCTTCACCTCGTTCCTCGTCGAAATCGAAAGCCGTTTCCTGGTGATCGAGAGCATCGCCCCGGTCTGGGCTGCGGTGCTTGGCGGCCTGCTGCTCGGTTTCGGCCTTCTGGCGCTCTACCGCCACCGCGCCAGCCTCGGTGGCTTGGGCATCCTCGCCGTCTATGTGCAGGATCGTTTCGGCATCCGCGCCGGCCTTGTCCAGCTCGCCTTCGACCTCGTGGTCATGGCCACCGCCTTTGCCGTTGTCAGCCCGCAGGTGGTCGCCTATTCGGTGCTCGGTGCCGTCGTGCTCAACCTCTTCCTCGCCATCAACCACCGCTCCGATCGTTACATCGCCCTGCGTTGAGACATTCGGACGGTATGCCCCTTGAGATCGGCGCGTCGCCGCGCTACCGACTGGGCAAGCAAGCGCACTGAACGGCAGGATGTGACATGGCCAATGTCGAAGTAAAGACCCGTCTGAAGGACATGATAACCTCCTCTTCGGAGCGCCATTCGCTCGTCGATGATGTCCAGGGTCTCGCGGCCGGCTCGATGATGGCCTCGCTCGGCGTCCTGCTGCTGTCGAGCGCCGGCCTGCTCACCGGCGGCACCACCGGCGTCGCCTTCCTGCTGCATTATGCCACCGGCTATGCCTTCGGCCTCTTGTTCTTCATCATCAACCTGCCCTTCTACTGGCTGGCCTTCCGCCGCTTCGGGCTCGGCTTCACGCTGAAGACCTTCTCGGCCGTGGCGTTCACCTCCTTCCTCACGGAAGCGGTGCCGCGGGCCATCGGCTTTTCCCACATCGACCCGCTGGTCGCGGCGATCTTCGGCGGGCTGGTCATCGGCGCCGGCCTCTTGGCGCTCTTTCGCCACCGCGCCAGCCTCGGCGGCTTCGGCATCCTGGCGCTCTACCTGCAGGACCGTTTCGGCTGGCGCGCCGGCCTGGTGCAGCTGGTGTTCGACGGCACGGTGCTGATCTTCTCCTTCTTCGTCGCCACG
>JAHRYZ010000198.1 GCA_020621905.1 Rhizobium sp. | reverse complement strand
GAGCGATGTATGTGCCGGGACTGAACGGCTTGCTCGGCATTAGCCCGATCACGCTCAACGACTGGCTCTTCCTGATGGCGATCGCCTCCAGCCTGCTGGTGGTGAGCGAGATCGAGAAGGTCATCTATCGCCGGCAACTGGCCGCGCGGCCCTGACGCACGGCGGCTTGCTCTGGCAATGAAAAAGGGCCGGCGGAAAACCGCCGGCCCTTGCATAAGAACGATCTGCGAAGCGCTTAGCGCTTGGTGACCGGAACGTAGTCGCGCTGCGGCGCGCCGGTGTAGAGCTGGCGCGGACGACCGATGCGCTGCTGCGGATCCTCGATCATTTCGTTCCACTGGGCGATCCAGCCGACGGTGCGGGCGAGTGCGAAGAGAACGGTGAACATGGTCGTGGGGAAGCCGAGCGCGCGCAGCGTGATGCCGGAATAGAAGTCGACGTTCGGGTAGAGCTTCTTTTCCTTGAAGTAGGGGTCGTTGAGCGCGATCTTCTCGAGCTCGAGCGCCACCTGCATCAGCGGATCGTCCGCATGGCCGGTGGCTTCCAGCACTTCGTACATGGTCTTCTGCATGATCTTGGCGCGCGGGTCGTAGTTCTTGTAGACGCGGTGGCCAAAGCCCATCAGGCGGAACGGGTCGTTCTTGTCCTTGGCGCGGGCGATGTATTCCGGGATACGATCGACGGTGCCGATTTCCTGCAGCATGTTGAGGGCTGCTTCGTTGGCGCCGCCGTGGGCAGGGCCCCAGAGGCAGGCGATGCCGGCCGCGATGCAGGCGAACGGGTTGGCGCCCGACGAGCCGGCGAGACGCACGGTCGAGGTCGAGGCGTTCTGCTCATGGTCGGCGTGCAGGATGAAGATGCGGTCCATGGCACGGGCCAGAACCGGGTTCACCTTGTACTCGTCGCAGGGAACCGCGAAGCACATGTGCAGGAAGTTGGCGGCGTAGTCGAGATTGTTCTTCGGGTAAACGAAGGGCTGGCCAATGTGGTACTTGAAGGCCATGGCGGCGATCGTCGGCATCTTGGCGATCATGCGCAGCGAGGCGACCATGCGCTGGTGCGGATCGGTGATGTCGGTCGAGTCGTGGTAGAAGGCCGACAGCGCGCCGACGGTGCCGACCATGACGGCCATCGGATGGGCGTCGCGGCGGAAGCCGGTGAAGAACTTGCTCATCTGCTCGTGCACCATGGTGTGGTGCGTGACGCGATAGTCGAAGTCCTTCTTCTGGGCTGCGGTCGGCAGTTCGCCGTAGAGCAGCAGATAGCAGACTTCGAGGAAGTCGCCCTTTTCGGCAAGCTGTTCGATCGGATAGCCGCGGTGCAGCAGCACGCCTTCATCGCCGTCGATATAGGTGATCTTGGATTCGCAGGACGCCGTGGACGTAAAGCCCGGGTCGTAGGTGAACGCGCCGGTGTGCTTGTACAGGGCGCCGATGTCGATGACGTCCGGGCCGATCGTGCCGCCCTTGACGGCCAGGTCGACCGACTTTTCCCCGAGTTTCAAAGAAGCGCTTTTGTCCGTCATGCTAATCCTCCGGAATTGGCGGTTAGGCGTCCGAAAGGGCGCCTTGGGTTTAAGCGTAGGGATGTAGCTATATGATCCGGAAGTTAATGCCAAGCTATCCAAAGGGCAAATTGTGCATCGCGAAAGCAGGCGTGAGATGAAATAATCGGCGTTAAATCGATTGAATAATTTAGGCGCGAAGATGCTTTTCCGCGCACGCATAGCTTGTTAGATTTGTCGTCTTGGAAACCGCCTCGAATTGGCGGTGGAATCGGCGCCCGGCAGGGCGTTTGGGGGGCGGCAAGTGACGGAGTTGGCCGACCGGGAAGTCGTGCTGACCGAGGTGGCGGACACGTTTCCGCCGCCGGTGACGGCGCTCGTCGCGACCCAGGAAACCGTGCCTCGACGCCTGCCGACAGCCGGCATGCCCGTTCGCATCCGCGAAAGGCTGCAACGGGCGGCAGAGGGCTTCGAAGCCGCGCTGAGGCGGGAGCACGATCACGGCCATTTCTTTCATTTCGTTCCGGTGTTCCTGGGGGCTGGGGCCGTCGTCTGGTTCTGCCTCGGGCAGCCGCCGCCGACCCTCGCGCTGGCGGTCCTCTGCTGCGTCGCAACGTGTGCCGGCATGCTGCTCGCTGGCCGCAACCAGCCCGGTTGCCGGCTTGCCACGGCGGCCGCCCTCATGCTTGCCGGCATGCTGCTGGCCGATCTCGAGGTGCGGCGCCGGGCCACCACCATGCTGGACAGCGGCGTCACGACGGTGGTGACCGGGGTGGTCGAGCGGCGGGAGGCGGGCGCCAACGGCGAGTGGCGTTATGTCGTGCGCCTGATGTCGACGGCAGAGCCGCCCACCGCCGTGCTCCGGAGCGGGTGTCGCTGCTGGCGCGGGGCAAGGGATCGCCGGCGATGCTCGGTGACCTGCTGACGGGACGGGCCCGCCTGTCGCCACCGTCCGGGCCGGCGCTTCCAGGCCTCAACGACTTTTCCTTCGCCAGCTATTTCGACGGCATCGGCGCCGTCGGCTTCTTCCTCGGTGCGCCGCGCGGGCTGGGCCCCGGACCGGGCGAGCAGAGCCTGTGGGCGGCGACCGAACGGCAGCTGTTTTCCGTGCGTGACGGCATATCGACGCGCATCCGCCGCGTGATCGGCGGCGATCCGGGCGCCTTTGCCGCCTCGATCATCACCGGCGAGCGGCGATCGATGTCAAAGGAAGCGACGGAGGCGCTGCGTCTCTCGGGCCTTGCCCATATCACGGCGATCTCGGGGCTCAACATGGCGCTCGCCTCGGGCATCTTCTTCGTCGGGCTGCGCATGGTGCTCAGCCTGTTGCCGAGGCTGGCCCAGGCCGTCCCGATTAAGAAGATCGCCGCTGCGGGCGCGCTGCTCGCGGCCTTCGCCTATCTGATGATCTCGGGCTATCAGGTCTCGGCCGTGAGGGCCTTCCTGATGACGGCGATCATGCTGGTCGCCGTCCTGTTCGACCGGCCGGCGATCAGCCTGCGCAACCTGGCGCTGGCGGCGATCGTCATCATCGCCACCACGCCGTCGGCGGTGATGGGACCGAGCTTCCAGATGTCGTTCGCCGCGACTGCGGCGCTCATCGCCGGCTATCCGGCATGGCGCGCCCGGCCACGGTGGAACCCCGGCCTGAGGCTGAGCTTCCCGGGGGCGAGATTCCTCGGCGAGGGCGGCAAGCTGATGGCCGGCACCTTCCTCACCTCGCTGATCGGTGGGCTGTCGACGGCGATCTTCGCCATCGCCCATTTCACCGGCTGGCGCCGCACGGGCTGGAGGCCAATCTCGCCGCCATGCCGATCATCTCGATCCTGGTGATGCCGGCCGGACTGGTCGCCATGCTGCTGATGCCCTTCGGCCTCGACGCCCCGTTCCTGTTGCTGATGGGCATCGGGCTCGAATGGGTGCTGGTGATCGCCCATGGCGTCGCCGGCTGGGGCGAGGCGATCGGCTTCACCCGCATGCCAGGCTGGTTCCTGCCGGTCGCCGCGGTCGGCCTCTTGCTGATGACGCTGCTGCGCACATGGCTCCGGCATGCCGGCTCGCTCCTGCTCGCGGCGGTCATTGGGACGGCGGCGCTGGTGCCGGGCACACCCCCGGCCGACGTGCTAATCGCGGAGGACGGCCGGCTCGTCGGCCTTCGCCTCTCGCAGCAAGGCCTCGCCACCAACCGAACGCGCCCGCCGCGCTTCACCTTCGAGCAATGGCAGGCGGCACTCGGAACCGGCGAACATCTCGGGCCGACGGATCTCGGCAAGGCGGCCGGTCTTCCGGCTGCGGAAGCACCGGCGCCGGCCATGCCGCCGATCAAGTCCCTGCCGCCGACGATGCCGCCGGGCCAGCAGGCGCCAAAATGGTCGGAGGACGATCTGCGCAAAGCGCGCGAACGCATGCGCGGCGCGTTGAAGGAAGCGGGCGAGGGGCGGTTTGTCTGCGAAGGCAAGAACTGGTGCGTGGCGCGGCTCGGCAGCGGATGGACGATCGTCACGGTGGAGGAAGCGGCCTTTGTCGGCGGCGCCTGTGACGTGGCCGACGTCGTCGTATCGGCGCGGCGGGTGGCTTTTCAGTCCTGCCGCTCGGGCGCCCGGCTTTTCACGGCCGAGACATTGCGTCGCAGCGGCGCGGTGGAGCTTTCGCTCGGAGACCGAAAAGCACGGGAGATGCGCGTGACCGCGTCGTTCTCCGGCGACTATCGGCCGTGGTCCGTCCATCGTCTCTATGACTGGCGTAGCGACAGCTTTCAGACCGCTCCCTTACCCGACGGCACCTTCGCCTCAACACCGGCCAGTGATGCCGGCGGCCCTGCGGCCGCCGAGGATGTCAGTGATAGCGGCGGATGAGGCCGACCAGCTTGCCCTGGATCTTCACTCGGTCGGGCCCGAAGATGCGGGTCTCGTAGGCCGGGTTCGCGGCTTCCAGCGCGATCGACGCGCCGCGGCGGCGGAAGCGCTTCAGCGTCGCTTCCTCGTCGTCGACGAGGGCGACGATGATGTCGCCGGGATTGGCGTTGGAGGCGTTGCGGATGATGACCGTGTCGCCGTCCAGGATGCCGGCCTCGATCATCGAATCACCCTTGACCTCGAGCGCATAGTGCTCGCCGGCGCCGAGCATTTCGGCCGGCACGTTGATGTCGTGGGTGTTGTTCTGGATCGCCGAGATCGGCACGCCGGCGGCGATGCGGCCCATGACGGGCACGCTGACCGAATTCGACGTCTCCTCGACCGCCTTCGGCGCGACGGGCGGCGTCTTGCCGAGGCTGCCTTCGATGACGCTGGGCGAGAAGCCGCGGCGCGGCTGCAGGCTCGGCGAATAGGCTTCCGGAAGCTTGATCACCTCCAGCGCGCGGGCCCGGTTGGGCAGGCGGCGGATGAAGCCGCGTTCTTCCAGCGCCGTGATCAGGCGGTGGATGCCGGACTTGGAGGCGAGGTCGAGCGCGTCCTTCATCTCGTCGAAGGAGGGCGGAACGCCCGATTCCTTCATCCGTTCGTGGATGAACAGAAGCAGTTCCTGTTGCTTGCGCGTCAGCATGTTCGGAGCCCCAATTGGTGAAACAAATACGGAACATACACTATATGTTCCATTTGTGTTCCGCAAGTGCCTAAGATTCCGTGAAGTGTGCAGTGCGAAATGAAAATCTTTGCAAAACGGCCTGGACGAGACCTGAGCCAGGGTGGTCCTGCGCGCCGCGAGGGACATCCGACTTGCGCCGCCAGCTTGCCAATCCGGATCAAATGGCGCAAATCTCCGCGCGATCACTCCCGCCGACGAGAGGTGTCGTATGTCCGAACTGAACAAGCCGCGGGGTCTCGACCACCTCGTCCTTCCGGTCCAGTCGCTCGAGGCGGCGCGCCGGCGCCTGACCGACCTCGGATTCACCGTGGCGCCCGATGCGCGCCATCCGTTCGGCACGGAGAATGCCTGCGTGTTCTTCGGCGACGACACCTATCTCGAGCCGCTGGCGATCGCCAGCCGCGAGGAATGCGAGGCGGCGGCCAAGGCCGGCAACATGTTCGTGGCGCGCGACCAGGCGTTCCGTTTCCGCAACGGCCTCGAAGGGCTGTCGGCGATCGTCGTCAAGACCGAGGATGGGGATGCGGACCATCGGCGTTTCGTCGCCGAGGGCTTTTCCGGCGGCCCGATGCTGCATTTCGAACGCGTGTTCAAGATGGCGGACGGGTCGGAGGTTATGGGCGGCTTCAGGCTCGCCTTTGCCGCCGATCTACGGGCACCCGACTTCTTCCTGTTTGCCTGCGAGCGGGTCAATCCGCTGCCGGCCGATCGCGGCGCACTGGCGCGGCACGAGAACGGCGCGCTCGGCCTGTCGACCGTCGTGCTCGGCGAGGACAATCCGAGCGACTTCCAGTATCTGCTGGAGGAAGTGTTCGAGCAGCGCGCGGTCGAGGCGCATTCCTTCGGGCTGTCGCTGCAATCGGCCAATGCCGCCATCGAGGTGCTGACGCCGGCCGGGCTTGCCGGCTATTTCGGGCTCGATACCGAGAATCGCGGACGCGGCCTCATGGGCCGGCTGATCGTCGTCAAGGTTGCGGATATCGGCGTGACAGAGCGGCTTCTCGCTGCTAAGGGCATCGCATTCAGCCGCCGCGGCGCGCGCCTGGTTGTGCCGCACGAGGCGGGGCAGGGCGTGCCCTTCGCATTCGAGGAGGTTTCATGAGCAATCCGACAAATTCCGAAGTCGTCGTCGGTGACGGCACCGCCAAGGCGGTCTTCTCCAATTCCAAGCGCTTTTCGTTGATCGCCGGTCCCTGCCAGATGGAAAGCCGCGACCATGCCTTCATGATCGCCGGCCAGCTTTCCGAAATCTGCCGCGAGCTGGGCATCGGCCTCGTCTACAAGTCGTCCTACGACAAGGCGAACCGCACCTCGCTTTCGGCCGAGCGCGGCATCGGCCTGGAAAAGGCGATGGAGGTCTTTGCCGATCTCAAGAAGGAATACGGATTCCCGGTGCTGACCGACGTGCACACCGAAGAGCACTGCCGGCTGGTCGCACCGACCGTCGACGTCCTGCAGATCCCGGCCTTTTTGTGCCGCCAGACCGATCTTCTGGTGGCCGCGGCTCAGACCGGCCGCGTGATCAACGTCAAGAAGGGCCAGTTCCTCGCCCCCTGGGACATGAAGAACGTGCTGAACAAGATCAATGCCAGCGGCAATCCGAACGTGCTTCTGTGCGAGCGCGGCGCCTCCTTCGGCTACAACACGCTGGTGTCCGACATGCGCGCGCTGCCGATCATGGCGGCCATGGGCGCTCCGGTCGTGTTCGACGCCACCCATTCGGTGCAGCAGCCGGGTGGCCAGGGCGGCTCCTCGGGCGGCCAGCGTGAATTCGTCGAGACGCTGGCGCGCGCCGCGGTCGCCGTCGGCGTCGCCGGCCTGTTCATCGAGACTCACCAGGATCCGGACAATGCCCCGTCGGACGGTCCGAACATGGTGCCGATCAGCCAGATGAAACGCCTGCTGGAAAAGCTGCTGGCTTTCGACGCGATCGCCAAGGCCGCCTGACCCGCGATCAAGCGACTATCATCCATGTGGACGCCGGCCCTTGGGTCGGCGTTTTGCATTGGGACGAATGTCGGCATTGCCTTTCGGCTTCTGTCATGCAGCTGCCATTGTATTTTCCGCATCATCGATTAAGACAGGCCATCCTCAATCCCCACCCAAAAGCAGGGAGGCTCCCATGACTGCCATCACCGACATCATCGGCCGCGAAATTCTCGACAGCCGCGGCAATCCGACCATCGAGGTCGATGTCTATCTCGAAGACGGCAGCATGGGCCGTGCGGCCGTTCCGTCGGGCGCCTCGACCGGCGCGCACGAAGCCGTCGAACTGCGTGACGGCGGCAGCCGCTATCTCGGCAAGGGCGTCGAAAAGGCCGTCGAGGCCGTCAATACCGATCTATTCGACGCGATGGGCGTTATCTAGGCAGAATACCAGATCATGTTCGACAATCTGATTA
>JAHRYZ010000197.1 GCA_020621905.1 Rhizobium sp. | reverse complement strand
AATCCCTCAGGATCTGCGCGGCCTGCGGGCCGAGGCGGATGGCGACACGCGATCCCTTCAAGTGAGGCACGCCGCCGGATCGCATGTTCTGCTCGCGCACGATGAAGGAATCGCCGCTGTCGAGCAGGACGTGGAAGTGGGTGTCGGTGCCGAAATAGATCGCATCGACCAGCTCGCCGTCGAAATTTCCGGTGCCAGGTGCGTCGAGTGAGGCATGTTCCGGCCGGATGACGACGGTGACCTTGCCGGAGGGGCGCCCCTTTTCGGGAAGCGAGGCTTCGATCACTGCGCCGGAGCCCAGGCGAACGCTGCCGGTCGTTTCGGACAGGTCGAGGATGTCGCCTGCCAGGAAATTGGATTCACCGATGAAGTCGGCGACGAAACGGTCGGCGGGACGCTCGTAGATTTCGTGGGCGGAACCGACCTGACGGACTTCGCCATTCGACATGACCGCGATGCGGTCCGACATGGTCAGCGCCTCTTCCTGGTCGTGGGTGACGAAGATGAAGGTGATGCCGGTTTCGGCCTGCACGCGCTTCAACTCGATCTGCATTTCCTTGCGCAGCTTGTAGTCGAGGGCCGACAGCGGCTCGTCGAGCAGCAGGACCTTCGGCTTGGGCGCAAGGGCGCGGGCGAGCGCCACGCGCTGCTGCTGGCCGCCGGAAATCTGGCTGACCTGCCGGTCCTTCATGGCCTCCATGTGCACCAGCGCCAGCATCTCGTCGACGCGGGCCTTGATTTCGGCGGCGGGCTTGCCCAGCATCTTCAGGCCGAAGCCGATGTTCTCGGCCACCGTCATATGGGGGAAGAGCGCATAGGACTGGAAGACCGTGTTGACCGGGCGCTTGAACGGCGGCAGCGGCGCAATGTCCTGGCCGTGGAGCAAGATCTCGCCGCTCGTCGGGAAGTCGAAGCCGGCGATCAGCCGGAGAAGCGTGGTCTTGCCGCAGCCCGAAGGTCCGAGCAGCGTGAAGAATTCGTTTTCCCGGATGGTCAGATGCACTCTGTCCAGCGCGGTCACCTGGGCATTGCCGTAGCCGTAGACTCGGCTCACAACCCGGATTTCGATTGCGGCCTCTTTCGATATCGAACTCAAGAAATATCCCCAGTTTCAAATGAATCTTTTCGGCAACATCCGCGTCCCGGAGCAGTCGATCTCAGGTCTCGTCCGGTAGGCTCGTCTGGCCATGGCGACGCAATAAGCGTGCCATGCACGGCAAAGTGAAGAATTCCTCCGCGTCCGTCCAATTCGTGGCGCGAAATGCCACGAACCGACGACAAATGCGCTGTCTTAGGCATCGTCAATCCTCCCGAGGCTCCTCCAAGCCCCATCCCGCCCGGAGCGGAATTTCTGCATGTTGCCGCAAATTTGGTCGCTTGACCATTTTTATTTCGCCAGTCGGGGTAAAATTTGAGCGCCACCGATTTTTGCCTCCGGCGGTGGCCATCTGCCGCCGCGGCAAATGCACCGAAATTGACGGGAATGCGCTGGTGCTGACTCTACCAGCCCGTGCATCGCCTTGTAAGTTCACGTTTTTTTTGGCTTGAACCGGCCGTCGATTTAGTTCTACGTTAGTTCAACAAGCGTTTTCGGCCATTGTCTTCTCGACGTCGGACAGGGCCGCTTCGTCCCCTTGGTATTTTCAATCTGGCTATCAGACGGCAGGAATTTCTTTTCATGGAACGGGTATTCGACGGTCACAACGACGTCCTGCTGAGGCTTTGGCGCGGACGGGCGAACGGGACCGACCCTGTCGCCGAGTTCGTCAACGGCACGAACGAGGGGCATATCGACGGACCGCGGGCCAAGGCTGGCGGCCTCGCGGGCGGTCTCTGCGCCATCTTCATTCCATCCCCCGGCGATTTCGCTCTCAAAGAGCCGGACGCCAATGGCCATTATGCGACGCCGCTCGAAGCGCCGCTTGCGCGCCCCCCGTCGCTCGACATCGCACTGCAGATGACATCGATCGCCCTGAGGCTCGACCGGGCCGGCGCCTGGCGGCTCTGTCGCACGACCGCGGAAATCCGCAAGGCCATGGACGACGGCGTGTTCGCTGCGGTCATGCACATGGAAGGCTGCGAGGCGATCGACGAGGATCTCGATGCGCTGGAAACCTTCTACGCTGCCGGGCTGCGTTCGCTCGGGCCGGTCTGGAGCCGCAACAATATTTTCGGCCATGGCGTGCCGTTCGCCTATCCAATGTCGCCGGACACCGGGCCGGGGCTGACCGCTGCGGGCTTCGAACTGGTGAAGGCCTGCAACCGGCTCGGCATCCTGGTCGATCTCGCCCACATCACCGAACAGGGCTTCTGGGATGTGGCGAAGACCAGCGATCAGCCACTCGTCGCCAGCCATTCCAACGTGCATGCGCTGACGCCGGTGGCGCGCAACCTCACCGACAAACAGTTCGACGCGATCAAGGAGAGCCGCGGCCTGGTCGGCCTCAACTACGCCGTCACCATGCTGCGCGATGATGCCCGGGACGACCCGGCAACGCCGCTCAGCGACATGGTCCGCCATGTCGACTACATGGTGGAGCGCATGGGGATCGACTGCGTGGCACTCGGTTCGGACTTCGACGGCGCCACGATTCCGGCCGAAATCACCGATGCGAGCGGCAACCAGAAACTGGTTGCGGCCCTCAGGGACGCCGGATACGCTGATCAAGAGCTTGCGAAAATATGCCGGGAAAACTGGCTGAGAGTTCTGGCATCCGCCTGGCACGAATAGCCCGCGGACGCTCTGGAAAACCGACCTAAAGCAAACAGGGGAACGAAGAAGATGATGCACTCATTGAACAAGACGATGCGCCTGCTGACCAGCAGTGCGGCCATGGCGCTGCTGCTCGCAGCCGCCCCGCAGGCCTTTGCCGCGACGCCGGCCGACACGCTGGTCGAGGGCTTTGCCTTCGACGACATCATCACGCTCGATCCGGGCGAGGCTTTCGAGCTGTCGACCGCCGAAATCACCGCCAACACCTACAGCAAGCTGGTCGGCCTCGACCCGTCCGACACCTCAAAGGTCGTCGGTGAGCTCGCCGAAAGCTGGACGATTTCCGACGACGGCATGACCTATACCTTCAAGCTGAAGCCCGGCCTGAAGTTCGCCTCCGGCAATCCGATCACCGCCGAAGACGTGGCCTACTCCTTCGAGCGCGCCGTCAAGCTCGACAAGTCGCCGGCCTTCCTGCTGACCCAGTTCGGTCTCTCCGGCGACAACGTCACCGAAAAGGCCAAGGCTGCCGATGAAGGCACCTTCGTCTTGACCGTCGACAAGGCCTACGCGCCGACCTTCGTGCTCAACGTGCTGACCTCGACGGTCGCTTCGGTCGTCGACAAGAAGCTCGTCTCCGAGAACGTCAAGCCGGTCACCCCGACCGCCGAATACAAGTATGATAACGACTTCGGCAACGAGTTCCTGAAGACCGGCTATGCCGGTTCGGGCCCGTTCAAGATCCGCGAATGGCGCGCCAATGAAGTGGTCGTGCTGGAGCGCAACGACAACTACTTCGGCGAAAAGGCGAAGCTCGCCCGCGTCATCTATCGCCACATGAAGGAAAGCTCTGGCCAGCGCCTGGCGCTTGAGAACGGCGACATCGACGTCGCGCGCAACCTCGAGCCGGGCGACATCGAAGCGGTCTCCAAGAAGGAAGGCGTGGCCACCACGTCGGCTCCGAAGGGCACGCTCTACTACTTCAGCCTCAACCAGAAGAACCCGAACCTGGCCAAGCCGGAAGTCATCGAGGCCTTCAAGTATCTCGTCGACTATGACGCGATCGGCGAGACCCTGATCAAGGGCATCGGCACCATCCACCAGACCTTCCTGCCGTCCGGCCAGCTCGGCGCGCTCGACGACACGCCCTACACCTTCGACGTCGCCAAGGCCAAGGAACTGCTGGCCAAGGCCGGCCTTGCCGACGGCTTCACCGTCACCATGGACGTGCGCAACACCCAGCCGGTCACCGGCATTGCCGAAAACGTCCAGCAGACGCTCGCCCAGGCCGGCATCAAGCTGGAAATCATCCCGGGCGACGGCAAGCAGACGCTGACCAAGTATCGTGCCCGCCAGCACGACATCTATATCGGCCAGTGGGGTTCCGACTATTTCGACCCGAACTCCAATGCCGAGACCTTCACCTTCAACCCGGACAATTCGGACGAGGGCAAGAACAAGACGCTGGCATGGCGCAATTCCTGGGACCCGAAGGAACTGTCGACCAAGACGCAGGCCGCTCTGCTCGAAAAGGATTCGGCCGCACGCGCCGCGATCTATGAAGACCTGCAGAAGCAGGTTCTCGCCGCAGGTCCGTTCGTCGTCGTCTTCCAGCAGACCGAAGTCGCCGGCTACTCGGCCAAGGTGAAGGACTTCAAGCTCGGCCCGAGCTTCGATACCAACTTCGTCTACACCGTTTCCAAGGACTGAGGCCCTTGGCCCTTCTCGAGACAAAAACCGAGGCGCGGCGCTCCGGCGCCGGCGCCTCGGCCTTCGCCATGTCGTCACTACGGTTCCTCTTGACCGTAGTGACGACTTATCTCGGCCTTCTGGCCGTGACCTTCTTCATCGGCCGCGTCGTGCCGATCGATCCGGCACTGGCGATCGTCGGCGATCGGGCGCCCGCCCATGTTGTCGAGCGCGTGCGTGAGGAACTGGGGCTCAACCTGCCGCTCTACCAGCAATTCTTCATCTATGTCCGCCAGGCCTTGACCGGCGACTTCGGTACGTCGGTTCTGACCACCAATCCGGTGATGACCGACATTCGCCGGGTCTTTCCCGCGACGATCGAGCTTGCCAGCGTGGGGACATTGATCGGCGCCGTGTTCGGCGTGCCGCTCGGTGTGCTTGCGGCCGTCAAGCGGGGTTCGATCGCCGACCAGATCGTCCGGGTCATCGGCCTGATCGGCTATTCCGTGCCGATCTTCTGGCTCGGCCTGCTGGCGCTGGTGTTTTTCTACGCGAAGCTCAACTGGGTCGCCTATCCGGGGCGGGTCGACATCCTCTACGAATACTCGTTCACGCCGGTGACCGGCTTCTTCCTGCTCGATGCCGCCTTTCAACGGCAGTGGGACGTGTTGTGGGACCTGTTTCGCCACATCATCCTGCCCGGCGCGCTGCTCGGCTATTTCTCGCTTGCCTATATCAGCCGGATGACCCGCTCCTTCATGCTGAACGAGCTTAGCCAGGAATATATCGTCGCCGCGCGTGCCAAGGGACTGTCCGAGACGCGGATCATCTGGTTCCATGCGCTGCGAAACGCCGCCGTGCCGCTGATTACCGTGATCGCGCTCTCCTATGCCGGCCTGCTCGAAGGCTCAGTGCTGACCGAGACGATCTTCTCCTGGCCGGGCCTTGGCCTCTACATCACCAATTCGCTGCAGAATGCCGACATGAACGCCGTGCTCGGCGGCACGATGATCATCGGTGCCGTGTTCATCGCGATCAATCTGCTCTCGGACATCCTGTACCGGACGCTCGACCCGAGGACGCGCAGCCGATGAGCGAGACACAAATGCAATCCACCCAAAGCCTGCGCGACTGGCTGCTCTCGGACCGGCCGCAATCGCGCCGCCAGGCCCGTCTCGGCCGCCTCTACATCATCTGGCAGCGGTTCTCCGAGAACCGCCTGGCGGTGCTCGGACTGCTGATCCTGATCGGCCTGCTGTTCGTCGCTGCCTTCGCCGACGTGCTCGCACCCCACTCGCCGGTGCAGGGGGACCTGCGCAATTCCCGGCTCCTGCCGCCGGGCACGGCCGGTTTTCTGCTCGGCACCGACGACCAGGGCCGCGACATCCTTTCGCGCCTGATCCACGGTTCGAGGCTCACGCTCTTCGTCATCTTCCTGGTGGCGATTATCGCCGCCCCGATCGGCCTGATCGTCGGCACGGTTTCCGGCTATGCCGGGGGCTGGGTCGATGCCGTGCTGATGCGCATCACCGACATCTTCCTCGCCTTCCCGAAGCTCGTGCTGGCGCTGGCGCTGGTGGCGGCTCTGGGCCCAGGCATCGAGAATGCGGTGCTCGCCATCGCCATCACCTCGTGGCCGCCCTATGCCCGCATCGCGCGCGCCGAGACGCTGACCTTCCGCAACTCGGACTTCATCGCCGCGGTCACGCTGATGGGCGCCTCACCACTGCGCATCGTCGTTTCCCACATCATGCCGCTGTGCATGTCGTCGCTGATCGTGCGCGTCACGCTCGACATGGCGGGCATCATCCTGACCGCGGCCGGCCTCGGCTTCCTCGGTCTCGGTGCCCAGCCGCCGCTGCCGGAATGGGGTGCGATGATCGCCTCGGGCCGCCGCTTCATTCTCGACCAGTGGTGGGTCGCGGCCATGCCGGGCTTCGCCATCCTCATCGTCTCGCTCGGCTTCAACCTTCTGGGCGACGGCCTGCGTGACGCGCTCGATCCGAAGGAGGCCGGCCAATGACGCCGCTCCTCACCGTTCAAAACCTGAAGGTCAGCTTTCCGACCCGCACCGGGCTGATCGAGGCCGTGCGCGGCGTCAACTTCACGCTCGGCAAGGAGCGGCTCGGCATCGTCGGCGAAAGCGGCTCCGGCAAGTCGCAGACCGGCCGCGCCATCATGGGACTGACGCCCGGCCACGCGAAGATCACCGCCGACACGCTCTCCTTCGGCGATACCGATCTCTTGTCGATCTCGAAACGCGAGCGGCGTTCGCTGCGCGGCAAGAAGATCGCCATGATCCTGCAGGATCCGAAATATTCGCTGAACCCGGTCATGCCGATCGGCCGGCAGATCATGGAAACCCTGCAGACCCACGAACGGTTGTCCAATGCCGAGACGCGGGCACGGGCGCTTGCCATGCTGGAGGCGGTGCAGATCAGCGATCCGGAACGCGTCTTCGATCTCTACCCGCACGAGGTTTCGGGCGGCCAGCGCCAGCGCGTCATGATCGCCATGATGCTGGTCTGCGGTCCCGAACTGCTGATCGCCGATGAGCCCACCTCGGCGCTCGACGTCACGGTGCAGCTCGAAGTGCTGGGGATCCTCGACAAGCTGGTGTCCGACCGCGGCATGGGCCTGATCTTCATCAGCCATGACTTGCGTCTCGTTTCGTCCTTCTGCGACCGGGTGCTGGTCATGTATGCCGGGCGGGTGGTCGAGGAGTTGCCGGCATCGCGTCTCTCCGAGGCGCAGCATCCCTATACCCGGGGCCTGCTGAACTGTCTGCCGCAGATCAATTCCGACCGTCATCCCTTGCCCGTCCTCGAACGCCAGGCGGAGTGGGCGCTATGACCGTACCTGCACTTTCCATTCGCGACATGCTGGTGAGCTTCAATGGCTTCCGGGCGCTCGATGAGGTTAGCCTGGAAATCGCCGAGGGCGAATCCTTCGGCATCGTCGGTGAATCCGGCTCGGGCAAGTCGACGCTGCTGAGGGCAGTCGCCGGCCTCAACCGCTTCGACAGCGGCACGCTCACCGTCAACGGCCGCAGCTTCACCGGCCACAAGCGTGACCATGAATTCTATCGCACCGTGCAGATGGTGTTCCAGGACCCCT
>JAHRYZ010000196.1 GCA_020621905.1 Rhizobium sp. | reverse complement strand
GCGCTGCATGGCATCGACGGCGCTCGCCACGACCGCCCCGGATTGCGCCGCACTGGAATTCGCCTGCACGGCGACCGCCCTCGCTTCCTCTGCACGCTTGGAGGAATTCGAGACATTGGCGGTGATCTGGTCGAGTGCGGCGGCGGTTTCCTCCAGCGAGGCCGCCTGCTGCTCGGTGCGCTGCGACAGGTCGTCAGCACTCTGGCTGATCTCCTGGGTGCCGGAATCGATCGAGCGGGAGGCTTCGGCCACCGACGTGAGGGCATTGCTGAGCTGGGAGACGGCAGCGTTGAAATCGCTGCGCAGGCTCTCGAACTCGGGCGCAAACGGGATCGCCAACTCGAACGACAGATTGCCGGCGGCCAGCTGCTTGAGGCCGTCCGCCAGGCCCGCGGTCGCCTGGGTCATGGCTTCGGTGCGCACGCGCTCGACTTCGGTGTTACGGCGGCGTTCGAGTTCGCTTGCTTCCTGCGTTGCCGCGGCCTCTTCCTCGAGCCGCTGGTTGGCAATGGCGTTGTTGCGGAACACTTCGACAGCGGCCGCCATCGCGCCGATCTCGTCCGGCCGGCCGATGCCCGGAATGTCACAGGCGGTATTGCCGGCGGCGAGTGTGCGCATGCTGGTCGTCATCGCGCGGATGGGGCCGGAAATGCTCCGCGCCACGAACCACATGGCGCCGACGCCGCCCAGCGCGATTATGGCGGCGACCAGGATCTGGAGGGCACCGTCGCTGGCATTGCGCTCGGTCAGGTCCTTGTCCAGCTGGTTGGCTTCGGCCATGGCCACCGCACGCGGCACGTCGATCATGACCGACCACGGCGTTGCCGTCCGGCCGATGACGATCGGCGAGAAGGCCTTGAACGCGTCGCCGCTGGCAAGAACCTCGTCACGACCGCCCTTGATGACCGGCAGATATTGCGACAGGTCCTTGTTCGCCAAATCGAACGGCTGGCCGATCGTTTCCGGATCTTCACTGGAAGCGACGACGAGGCCCATATGGCTGACGATCGAGACAGTTGCCTTGCCGCCATAGATCGAGGCCTTGACCTGCTCGGCCAGCTTCTGCACGAAGCCGAGATCGAAATCGGCGCCGGCAACACCGGCGAACTTGCCGTTGACCGTGATCGGCACGGACATCGTGGCGAGAAAGACGCTCTTGCCCTGCACGACATAGGGCAAGGGATCGAGGATGCTTTCGCCCTGGCCCTTCTGCGGGCCGATATACCAACCGCCCTTCATCACGCCGTTCGGATGAAGTTCGGCACTGTCATATTCGACGAGCGGCTGCAGCGCGATCTTTCCGGCGGCATCGCGGGTCCAATAAGGCAGGAAACGTCCCGTCGCATCCGAGCCGAGATCGCGCCGGTCCCGGAAATTGGCGTCGGCGCCGTCAAGCGCGTTGGGCTCCCAGGCGCTGTAGGTTCCGTTGAAGCGCGGATTGTCCTTCAGGACATTGAGAAGCACGGCATTCAGCTGCGCCCGCCGGGTCTCCGGCGGCGTCGATGCCGAATCGCCCACCAGCATTTCGAAGCTGCGCGCCATGACCCGTGCCGCATCGAAGGCACCATCCAGCGAAGACCGGATGACGCCGGCCTGCGTCGATGCCAGCGTCTGCAGGCTTTGCTTGGTTTTCACATCGGTGAGTTCGGTCACCTGGCTGGCGACGAAGGCGCGCGCATTGCCGGCGGAGACGATACCGTAGCCAACGAGACCGGCCGTGGCGGCCAGGACGCAGACGCCGGATAGGACTGCAATTTTGAGCTGTATCGATTTGAAGCGCATTCGATTTTCCCCTTGCCGAGTGCGTGGTGCGAGGGGCTTGCGGTCAACGCTCTTGCCCCTTTGGACGGACACCAGCTTGAGGTCGCAAGTCGTTAACATAAGCGAACCGAAATAGACGGATCGGCCGACCTGAATTTAAGCACTTTCGAAAACTGTAGCAAAAGCGCGACGGATCTCCGCCGACGTGAATCCCGGCGGCAAAACCCCGCTGTCTCGGGCGATTGTCGATCAGGTCGCCGAGATCGCATGCATTGCACAACCTGGAATCGACAGGCGGAGCCGGAGGTGCCTAGAGGGAAAAGACGGCATTGCCGTCGGCGGCGAGGGCGTGGACGGTATGGCGCTCCAGAGCGGCCGTCACCTCGACCGGATCGCCACTGAGGTGCTCAGGCTCGATCAGGTTGCCGACGGTGAAGTCGAAGCGGTCGCCCTTCTTGTTGAGCAGTTCGTGGAAGACCGTCATGTCGCGCAGTTCGGTCGACCACTTGGCGAACCAGTAGAACAGGCCGGAATTGCGTGCCGACATGTGCACCGGCAGGATCGGCAGATTGTACTTGCGGGCGAGCCCGACGGCCGATGTCTTCCACGGTCGCTCGTTCAAGCGTCCGTTCGCCCAGTAGGCGATGCGCCCGGAGGGGAAGAGCACGGTGGCCTTCTGCTCCTGGATGGCGCGGTTGGTAAGCTGCAGCGTCTCGCGCGCCTTAAGCTTGGTCTTGTGCTCCTCGCGCCATTCCACCGGGATGATGATCTCGGCAAAGCGCGGATTGACCCGGATCGCATCGCGGTTGGCGAAGAACATCATGTCGGGCCGGGTGGTCTTCAACAGGTCGAACACGGCCACGCCGTCGGCGATGCCGGTCGGGTGGTTGCTGACCATGATGAAGCCGCCCTGGCCGGGTATGCGTTCGCCATACCGGACATTGATGTCGAGCTGAAGGATGCCGCTCAGATAATCGAAGGCCTGGAAGCCCGGCATGTTGGCGATGTCGTTGGCGAACTCGATGGCCTTGGCGTAGCGCAGCAAGGTGTAGAGAAACGGCCGCATGACCGGCCAGAGCGGGTTATGAACGATCTTCACGCCCCGCTCGGCGATCAACGTATCGACGATATGACCCGGCTTCCCCTGGGAGACCAGCGCGACCGCCTCGGCGAACTGCCCGAAGGTCGTCATCGAATCACGGCGCGTCATCTGGAACTCCGACTATTTTCGATCAATTTCTATTGCAGTCCAATGTGATCGAAGCATGACAGACAGAACCGCGTTAGCCATTCCCTAACGCTGGGGGTGCATGTTGGCGGAGCATTCGAGATAAGTAAAGGAAGCGGACGTGGACGAACTGTTGATCCTCGCGGCCGGATCGATGGCCGAACGCGGCGCCTGGCTGGCAAGCCTCGGCGGAGAACGGCGCCTCTCGGGGAATACGCTGGAGGCCTATGAGCGCGACACCCGCCAGTTCCTGCGCTTCCTCACCACCCATGTCGGCGGGCCGGCGACCATCAAGGACGTATCGGCCCTGCGGCCGGCAGACCTGCGCGCCTTCCTCGCCTTCCGCCGCAAGCAGGGCGCCGGCGCCCGCTCGCTCGGCCGGCATCTGGCCGGCCTTCGCTCTTTCCTGAGGCATCTCGAGCGCAAGGGCCTGGTCAACGCCGCCGGCGCCGGCGCGATACGGTCGCCGAAACAGCCGAAGTCGCTGCCGAAGCCCCTGAGCGGCACCCAGGCAATGACCGTCGTCAGCCAGGACGCGCAGATGAACGAGGAGCCATGGATCGCTGCCCGCGACGCCGCGGTGCTGACCCTCCTCTACGGCTGCGGACTTCGCATCTCCGAGGCGCTCGATCTCACCCCTTCCGCCTTCGCCGGCAATCCGACCTCGCTGCGCATCACCGGCAAGGGCGCCAAGACGCGGCTGGTCCCGCTGCTGCCGGTCGTCGGCGAGGCCGTCACGACCTATGTCAAACTCTGCCCCTACCATCTGGAGGCCGGCGAACCCCTGTTTCGCGGGGCGCGCGGCGGAAAGCTGCAGCCGGCGATCATCCAGCGCGAGATGCAGCGCCTGCGCTCGGCCCTCGGCCTGCCGGATTCGGCGACGCCGCACGCGCTGCGTCACTCGTTTGCCACCCACCTTCTCGGCAGCGGCGGAGACCTGCGCACCATCCAGGAACTGCTCGGCCATGCCAGCCTGTCGACGACGCAGGTCTATACCGGCGTGGATGCCGCACGGCTGCTCGACGTCTACGAGCGAGCCCATCCCCGCGCCTGAGCGCAGCGCCGTTAACCACAAGCGTTAATGGAACGTGAGGAGGCGGGCCGCTAGATTGCCGCGACAGAAACGGACAGTCCCATGAACGCGCACCCCTTCGACCGACTTCGCCTGCGAAACCCCTTTTCCTTTGCCGGCGATGTCACGCTCTGGCTGATCGCCGCGCTGCACGTCGCTCTGCTGGTTGTCACCGCTTTCGTGCTGTTCTCGGTCTCTCCGGCGAGGGCCGGCGAACCGCCGGCCTGCACGGGCGAAGACCTGTTGCCGGCCCTGCAGAAGACTGATCCCGCCACCTATGACAAGATCGTCGCCGAAGCGGTAAAGACGCCGAACGGCAAGGGCATATTCTGGAAGATCGAGAAGACCGGTCTTTCCCCGTCCTATCTGCTCGGCACCATGCACGTGACCGACCCGCGCGTTTTGGCCATGCCGAAGGGAGCGAGCGAAGCTGCTGCAAACGCCTCGACCATCGTCATCGAATCCGACGAGATCCTCGACGAGAAGAAGGCCGCCGCGGCGATGCTGATGCATCCCGAACTGACCATGTTCATGGACGGTTCGACGATCCGCGATCATCTGTCCGCCGCAGATGCGGAAAAGCTGGAGACGGGCCTCAAGGCCCGCGGGCTCGCCCTTGCCGCGGTCGCGCGCATGAAGCCGTGGATCCTGTCGAGCTTCATGGCCATTCCGGCCTCGAGATCGCAAGGCGGCGGGCGCCTCCTTCCTCGACAAGCATATCGCTGAAGATGCGATCAAGGCGGGCAAGAAGGTCGTCGGGCTCGAAACCCTGGCGGAACAGTTGCAGGCGATGGCCGACCTGCCGGTCGAATTCCATCTGCAGGCGCTGATCGAGACGCTTGAGCTCGGCGACAAGATGGACGACGTTATCGAGACCATGACCGCGCTTTACCTTGCCGGCGACACGGGCATGACCATGCCGATGCTCGAAGCCGTTGCGCCAAGCAAGCCCGGCCAGGACGAAAGCGCCTATGCCGCCTTCGAAAAACGCATCGTCACCGACCGCAACAGGATCATGGCAGAACGCGCAGCACCGCTGCTTGCCGAAGGCAAGATCTTCATCGCCGTCGGCGCTTTGCATCTTCCGGGAGAGCACGGGCTGATAGAGCTTCTGCGCGCGCAGGGCTTCACGGCAAGTGCAGTCAACGGCTGACGACCGCCGGATCGGCAAGACGCCGAAGTGTGGTCCTAACGATCAGCCTGTGGAACGGCGTGATCGCAAGAATGTAGAGCCGGCCGAAGGCATTGTGCCTGTCGACCAGCGTCGTGACCGAGACCTTGCTGCCGGTCGCTTCGGCAGAAGTCACATCGATCACGATACGGAAATCCAGATGCCTGTCGTTGAAGCCCAGCACAACCTGCTCATGGCGCTCGCTGACGATTGGAAAGGCCCCGACGGAACCCGCCTCACCCAGTTTCATTTCTGCGGCCTTCAGGCCGACTGGTGCGACAACGCGGTTACGAAGGTCAAGCAGACGGCGCACCCAGACCGGCGATTGGCCGAGGGCCAATCGCGCCGCACGGATAGCCGGCATGGCCTGTTCCGGACTGATCACCGCATATCGATCGGCCCAGTCTGCTTGTAGCAGGGCGGGATGGGGAAGCGCCGGGTCTTCGGGATAAACATCAGCCATGGCGCTTCCTGTTCTTGTCTCATGCGACGGCTGAAACTCGCAGTCTCAGCCCTTGGTCATCCGCTGGGCCACAGGCGTCTTCCAGACGAACTGGTGGACGAGAACCGCGCCCACATGCACGACGATCAGGACCCACGTGAGCAGCTTCATCGGACCCGCGTGCAGGCCGCCTGCAGCTTCCACACCGCCGTAGTAGGCAAGCGCTCCACTGATCGGCATGGCGAAGAACAGCAGGTAGAAGGCGCCGTGGGCGACCTTGGCGGCAAGCTTTCCGAGCGGCGGCTCCTCGGCGGGCGCCTCCGGCGCGCCATGGGTGAGGCGCAGGATCACCCGGATGACCGCGAGACAGAGGACGGCGATGCCCACATAGGCATGGATATTGGCCGAGGCGATCATGTCCGGCGTGGGGGTCTGCCCCTCTTCCACCGCTTCGGAAAGCTCTCCCATGGCTTCGGCAAAGAGCAGGTTGAACAGGAGGAGACCGGCCATCAGCCAGTGAATGAGACGTTGCGGAATGGAATAGGACAAAACGGGGGAGGACGGCATCTTCTTGCCTTTCGTCAATTGGTTAACGGCAATTGCGTCCGGATGATAAAGGCCGCGCCCTGCATGGCAAGACGCGGCCTTGATGATGAAGAAGATTTAATCTCCGGCTGATCACATATGGATCGGCTTGAAGAAGGTGGCGAGCGCGGCTTCCTTGACGGCTTCCGACATGGTCGGGTGCGCGTGGCAGGTGCGGCCGAGGTCTTCCGACGAACCGCTGAACTCCATCAGCACGGCGATCTCGTGGATCATCTCGCCGGCGCCGAAACCGATGATATGGCCGCCGAGCACGCGGTCGGTCTCCTTGTCGGCCAGGATCTTGACGAAGCCGTCGGTCGTCAGCATGGCGCGCCCGCGGCCATTGGCGGTGAACGGGAACTTGCCGACCTTGTAGGCGATGCCTGCGGCCTTCAGCTCTTCCTCGGTCTTGCCGACGGAGGCGACTTCCGGCTGGGTGTAGACGACGCCCGGGATAACGTCATAGTTCACATGGCCATGCTGGCCGGCGAGAATTTCGGCCAGAGCCACGCCCTCGTCCTCGGCCTTGTGGGCGAGCATCGGCCCCTTGACCACGTCGCCGATGGCATAGATACCCGCGACATTGGTGCGGTAGTGGCCGTCGATCTCGACGCGGCCACGGCCGTCGAGCGCGACGCCCGCTTCGGCAAGGCCAAGGCCCTCCGTATACGGCTTGCGGCCGGTGGCGATCAGCACGACATCAGCGTCGATCGTCTGGGCTTCGCCGCCCTTGACCGGCTCGAAGGTGACCTTCGCGCCCTTGTCGGTCTTCACGACGCCGATGACCTTGGCGCCGAGGTTGAACTCCATGCCCTGCTTGGCAAGCATGCGCTGGAACTGCTTGGAGACGTCGCCGTCCATGCCCCCGAGGATGGTGTCGAGATATTCGACGACGGTCACCTTGGCGCCGAGGCGCAGCCAGACAGAACCGAGCTCAAGACCGATGACTCCACCGCCGACGACAACCATCTTGCCCGGAACCTTGTCGAGCGCGATACCGCCGGTCGAGGAGACAATGACCTTTTCGTCAATCTCGACGGCGACACCGGGGATGCGCGACGTCGGAGCCGGTGGCGATGACGATGTTCCTGGTCTCGAGCACGTCGGTCTTGCCGTCGGCGCCCTTCACCTCGACCTTGCCGGCGGCGACGATCCGGCCGACGCCGTGATGGGTGTCGATCTTGTTCTTCTTGAACAGGAAGCCGACGCCCTTGACGTTGCCGTCGACGCCGTCGGCCTTGAACTTCATCATCGCCGCGAGATCAAGCTTCGGCTTGCCGACGCCGATGCCCATCTTCGGCAGCATGTGGGTGACTT
>JAHRYZ010000195.1 GCA_020621905.1 Rhizobium sp. | reverse complement strand
TTTCCTCTTGTGCTTGTCGCGCCAGGCACTGGAAGCCTCTTGCGCTGAGGCATCGGTCCAGCCGCGCCCGAAGGTCCGCGAAACCCGCGCAGCGCTCGTCGAGCATTTCGCAACTAAGCACTTTGTCCATCCGTCGGGCCGCTTCGCGCCCCCGGCGGACGAGCTACTCGAATGGATCCGGGCGGGTGCTGCCACGGACGTTATCGGCGCCGGGTCGCGCGACGACGGCGGTCATGCTGATGATCCCGCTGAGGACCAGGATGGGGAGTTCGACAACGCTACGAATCAGGGCGGCATGCTGGATGCAGACCGCCCCGATGACGCTGAGCTTGACGAGGGGTTCGATGAGAGGGCTGCCGCATGACCGCCGCCCTCCGGTCGAATACAGCAGCATCCACCCCCTATCGTTCGGGGGTGGAGTTTGCCACCAGCGCGGAGGGTATGCTCGTCGCCCGCATTGGCGACCTGGTCCTCGCCATGGTCACCTCACCCAGCGGCTTCGCATTTCTTGCGAGCGCCGTCGCCGTTCGTCGGCCGCTGGCAGAGCTGACGCGCGCTGACTTCATCGGGCATGATGGTCGAGTGGCTGATGAAACTGAGTTCCGAGCTCGTGTCGCCGAGACTGCTGGTCATAAATGCGATCTCGCCAGCCTCAACCGCGTGCAGACCCGCATTTCGGCGAACACCCCCTGGGGCGGATCGCAGATGGCGGTCGTGTATGCAGAGGGCGTCGTTGCCCACCTGACGTCAGGGCATGGTGGTTTCCACCTCTCGGCAGATCGCAATGCCAGGGTCCATCCTCTGCTGCGGAAGGACACGCCCTGGTACGAAGAGGACAGCGAGTGGGCGATCGTCGCGATCAGCTTTCCGGACCTGTTCACCACCTACGAGCGGTCGATGGCAGAAAAAATCTTCCGCAATACCTGGCCCGACGTCTGGGAGAAGATCCGAGGTTGCTCGCTGGCCGAGGGTGAAAGCTGGGCCAAGGATCGCCGGGCGTTCGATCAACGTCATGCGGCCGACTTCGTCGTCACGTCCGCAATCCGATCGGAACAACACGCTGGCATGACCGAGGTCGTGGCGATCGTTGGCGGGGGCTGTATCCATGGTGGAGAGGAACGCCGCTTTCTAGTGGCAAGCGACGAGTATGCCGGGCGTGGCCGGTTCGGCTTCGTCATCGATCTCGCTCGCCACGCTGAATATGATGGGCGTTCCGCCTTCATCGGCTGGGGAAGCCGGGAGCATGGGTCATGATCGACGTCCTCGCCTCGCAACCACTGGCGAAAGCAATCGGCGTTCGGCGCGAGACCCAGCGGCATCTCGACTGTCTGACCCGGCAGATAGCGGCGCGCGTGGGAAGACAGGCGACAACGGTGAGGGCGCGGCGCCGGTCCGGCCACCGTCTCCACTATCAGGAGCTTGTCGACCGCCTTGCCTTTGAACGGTGGAGCGAACTCGATGCAATCGCCCGCAGGCTGGCGATGCAATTGCAGGTCATCGGCGACTTCCAGCGTCGCGACCATGAGCGTGTGCAGCATCCGGCGAAATAGGCAGACTCGAGGTGAAAGGAGCTGGCGATATTCTTGCCCGGCTTCAATGTCGTTGGCGTAGCCGGCTTGGCCATGTGCTCATCTCTCTCTTGGCTCGGGATTGACATCGGACCCATGCCGGACTGCCCTTCGTGTTCGCTGCGGTCTGAACCGGCGGCCGGTCGGTTCAAGGCCGCTTGCGCGCCGCGGGGTGGCCGGCCCAGCCTCTCTGCGCGAGGGCAGGCTTGCGGCCTGCGCAGGTCGAGACCTGCTTGTCCGCCAAGCCTGCCCTGCTGGCTCAGCCGTGCCGGACCTGTGAAGCCGCCCGTCCCTGACCGGTTCTTGAATGCCCGCATCGAAGGGCAGACCGGCACGGGCCGGAACCGCTTCGTCAGCCAAGGAAGGAACAGACATGGCCAAGCCCTCTACTCCCAACCGCTCCAACGCCAGGTCGTCGCAATCTCGCCGCGGCACCACCCTCGAAATGGTCCGCCTCTCCTGCCCCGACGCCGTCCAGGCGCTCAAGATCGCCGAAAGCTTCGGCACGGCAGTCGTCGACAGCGATGGCATCCGCAGCCTGCATGAGCGGCTGATCGTCGAGACCGCCGACAGCCTTTCGGAAGGCTTGGGCGAGAAGGCGATGCAGATCCACCTGCAACGGATCGTCGGGGCTTTCGTCGGATCGGCGCACGGCGCCGGACAGTTCTACTCCCGCGCCGTGACCGAAGCGCGCGACGCAACGGCCAAGGCGTCGAACGACGCCCGTGACGAGGATCTCGATGGTCCGGTCGGCTATGACAGCGCCGCCCAGCGCAAGCGCGAGTTTGCGGCCGACATGGGCGTCCAGTCCCACGCGCTGCGCATGGCGGCCGAGGGGGCCGTCGCCGCCTACGAACATGTCGTCGGCGAGACCTGGAAGCCCTTTGATCGCCCGATCGAGAATCCAGGTGCATCCCTCGATCGAAAGGCGGCCGAAGCGCAGATGGCGGCGTTCGGATAACCGCGCTGGCGGGGTCACGCCCCGCCAATTCTCTCCTTTTTGCGGCTGGCGCCAACGGGCGCCGGCCTTTTTCCTGTCGATGTCAACAGCTGCGGATGCGCCGGGCGCGGCCCGTCCCGGTCGGTGGTCCTACAGGAGCCTGAAGCCCAAGCAACGGCTTTGCCGTCCTCCACGCTGTTGCGGCCGTTCCGGTGCTTGGGCCTCGATCGGCCCCTGACTTCGGACCTCCGCGACGGACCGCGACAGGCGCGGTCCTGGAAACGGAGAAAGAGGCCATGAGCAGGAATAAGGGTACCAATCGCGAAGACATTTACATGCGGATAACAGAGCGGATTGTGGAGGATCTCGAACAGGGCGTGCGCCCCTGGATGAAACCATGGTGCGCCGCCAACACGCCGGGCCGGATCTCTCGCCCTTTGCGGCACAACGGCTTGCCCTATTCAGGCATGAATGTGCTGCTCCTGTGGTCGGAAGGCATGGCGCGGGGCTTTGCCTCGCCGATGTGGATGACCTTCAAGCAGGCGCTCGAACTGGGAGGGGCTGTCCGGAAGGGTGAAACGGGCTCGACGGTTGTCTTCGCCAGTCGGTTTACCAAGGCGCAAGCCGACGAAAACGGCAATGAGGTCGATCGGGAGATCCCTTTCTTGAAGGCGTATACCGTCTTCAACATCGAGCAGATCGAGGGATTGCCCGACAGCTCTTACGCTCCACCGGTTCAGGTCCCCGATCCGGTCGAGCGGATCGAAAAGGCCGATCGCTTCTTTCGCAATACTGGCGCGGTCATCCGGCACGGTGGCCACCAGGCATACTACTCGCCTGCCATGGACTATATCCAGATGCCGCCGTTTGAGGCGTTTCGCGATGCTGCCGGATATGTGGCGGTCCTCAGCCATGAGGCCACGCACTGGACCGCGGCGCCCTCCCGCGTCGGGCGCGACCTTTCTCGCTATGCCAAGGACCGGACGGAGCGCGCACGGGAAGAGCTCGTCGCGGAACTTGGAAGCTGCTTTTTATGCGCCGATCTCGGCATCGCGCCCGAGTTGGAACCGCGGCAGGACCATGCATCCTACCTGCAATCGTGGTTGACGGTGCTTGCCGGCGACAAACGGGCCATATTCCAGGCCGCAGCCCACGCGCAGCGTGCCGTCAGCTTCCTGCACGCATTGCAGCCCGAAGGGGAGCAAGTCGCCGAGGCGGCGTGAGCACCCCCGATCAGGCGCGGTCGTCACTACCGGTGGCGGCCGACCGGTCCGCATCCTTTTGGTCCTTCAGGCCTTGCGCGATGTCGGCGTCGAGCCTCCCCCAGATCGATGGTTTCTCGGCATCGGGCTTGGTTTTGCGGGACGGTTTGCGCTCAATGATGAACGGCTTGTTCTGCTGACGCATTGATCCTCCAGACAGCGATTCGCAGCGCAACGATATCGCACCGGGCATGTGGGGCAAGCGGCGAGCCATGAGCCGGAAGGCACTGTCCCCGACCGATCTACGTGCAGACGAGGGTCTTGTCGGCATGGCGGCGCCAGATGCCGTTCGTGCCCAGGCGAGAGTGTCTGAACCGCCCTTGCCTTATTCCTTCCCGTCCAAGTCTCCGGCACCCCATCTGCGGGCTCGATGAGGCATGTCTGACCGGAGACCGGCTTTGCCTCGATCGTCCTCCCGCAACGGCAGTCTTTTAGATTTCTTACCCCGGAGACCTGCGGTCTCCTCCTCTCCCACTAACAAATCTGCGACTTGCCGTCCTCCATTTCATTGCGGCCCAATCGTCACCCCAATGCGCGAGCGCGATGGGGACTCCGGCTGGGTGCGGTCCGATCGTCCCCGGTCTTTGCGACAGCCATCGAGGCCGCGATGGGCGCGGCCCGATACACCAGAAAAGGAATAGGACAATGGCAACCATCGGCACCTTCACCTCCACCGAAAACGGCTTCAACGGCTCGATCCGCACCCTCGCCCTCAACGTCAAGGCCCGCATCGCCCGCGTCGAGAGCGCCTCCGACAAGGGCCCGCACTTCCGCATCTATGCCGGCAATGTCGAACTCGGCGCCGCCTGGCAGAAGACATCCGAGCAGGGCCGCGACTATCTCTCGGTCAAGCTCGACGACCCGAGCTTCCCGGCTCCGATCTACGCAACGCTTGCCGAGGTGGAAGGCGAAGACGGCTACCAGCTGATCTGGTCCCGCCCCAACCGGGACTAAAGGTTCCGTGAGGCTCCGCCACCGGCGGGGCCTCTTCTCCGCCCGAGAAAGCCAAGCCAGTCCCGGCGTCGAGCCAGGACTGGCTTTTCTGGTGCCATGCGGAGAGCGGGGAAGCTGCTCAGAATGAGCGATAGTACCAAGCGGAATGCCGTCCTCAAGGATGAGCGGTTCCCCCAATTTCCTCCCGCAGCCTTTGGCTGCCCTGGAAATCGGCTCCCCCACTCCCCGGCTATGCCGGTCGCTATGGCGATCCCTGACCCCGCCATCCCCCAGCTCGGAACCGCGGGTCATCTTTCACAAACGTCAAGGAGACGAAGATGATCTATGCAATCGAAATCCAGATCGAGGAACTGCGGGCCGAACTGCGCAATGCCATTGATGGCGCCGAGTGCCGCCAGATCGAATGTGAGCCCGAACTGGCGGAGGCGGAGCGGGCCGTGGCAATCGCGGAACAGGACGGTCGCATTGACGCCGAGCCGCCCTTCTAAGGGCGGTAGATCATTCGCGGCGGAGAGGCCGCCAACGAGCAGTGGCGTCAGGCCGCGCTGCGATGCACCGGCTTCTAATCTATAGTGGTTATCGCCAACGGGAGTGGTGCAGCACGGTCTCTTGGCAGCAGGATTCCACGCATCCTGTCCGTACATAGGGTACGTCATATTCAGCGTTTACAGCAATGCTGTATATGCTGTAATTGTTGACGGTGATGCTATATGTCAGGTCCACTATGGTTTCAGCAAGGACAAGAGCAAATGACGAACAGGACGGGTTCCTACACGACAAGTGACCTCTCCCGGAAGTCCGGCGACATCATCGCCGAGGCCTTGCGCCGTCCGGTTACCATTACTCAACGCAACAAGCCGCGGCTGGTTCTGCTGAATATCGAGGACTACGAGCGCCTGATGCGCCAGTCCGATATGCGCGCTGTCGGCACGATTGAGACCATGTCCGACGCATTGCTTGCCGATTTTGAAGGCGCTGTAGACGCTTATGCCGACAGTGACGAGACAAGCCGATGAGCGGATATGATGAAATCCAGGCAGCAGCGGTCATCCGTTAACCCTATCTATGGAGTCGCGAAGCGGACACTGGGAAACGGAGGGCGCAAGAACCGACCGGTGGCAGTCGGCGTCCGGATAGCGCGAGCGGACGGGGATCTCGTATTATTCTTTCCCATCACGACGAAGCAGCCGGAGCCAAACCGGTTCGCAGTGGAAATACCAGCTATTGAAAAACGCCGCGCCGGCCTCGATGTCGACTTGCGTCTCTGGATCATTCTCGACGAGTTCAATAGCGACATTATCGGCCGGTCATTCTACCTTGAACCTGAACCGCCGATCGGCCGCTTCAGCAAGGCATTCTTCCTGCCGCTCCTGAAGGAGTTCATCGCCCGCCGGAGGTCTTCTGCCGAGGTCAGCCGTTCGAGATAGCGCCGTCTCGCAACGCGGCCACCAGCAGCGGTAGCCGCGGGCCTTCTTCTGTCGCGTAATATCCAGAAAGAGCTTCACTGCGTCACCTTCAGTCTTGAAGTGATGTTCCATGCACTGCCCGGATGTTCCGATCCTTCCCCATCGTCGTGTGAGGCACGCGTCCCCGAACAGGGTTTCCGAAATCTCCATGGCGTAGAAGCGGGCCATGTTCTTCGTCGGATCCTTGCGCTCGATGTAGAGATGATAGGTCTGGCAGATCATGTGGACAAGAATCGTTCATCGCGCCCATCACGTCCAACGACACTTATGAATCGGTTGCACGCCGTCGATTCATGTTCGTGATGGAATGGGCCGGACGCAATGCGGAGTACGGCATGACGAGGGCATTGCCGGCGCTCGGTCGCGTTCCAGCCGGGCCTTGTCTGCGGACGTCTCCGGGCCAGGCGGAGTGGTATAATGGCTTGAGGAAGATCGCCAGCACCAGCCGCGCCGTGCGCCGTCCCATCGCCTCGCCAGCCCTTCCCGCAATCAGCACCTCGCCGAGGGAGTGTCCTTCTCGCAAGACGGTTCGAAGCTTTCGTCCATATCCGTCTTCATCGCGCAGGCCCGTCGAAAGCGAGAAGCTCCCGGCGTTCGGAAGGGCCAGAAGCCGGGCATTCGCCGCCTCCCCCCTTGACCCGTTCCGCCTCGCACCGGAGCGGGCTCAGCTCCGGCGTGTCAGTGCCGGCAATCTGGATCTTCTGCCCCCGGGACCAGAAGGTATCACCGTCCACCACACAATCGCTATCATTCAACCCATTATGATGGGTTGAATAATTTGAAAACATGCATTAAATGATCCATCAAAGGGGTCCATTAATGCACCTGACACTCCAAACCCATTTTGACGGTGAGTGGCATCACGCCGCGACACTGGAAATCAAGGACGACGCGGCCGGATTCCAGGGCGCGTCGATCGTCGACTACGATCTCGATTATTTCGTCACTGTGGCATCAGCGGAGTTTGCGGCCCGAAAGACGGTCCGCGACCATCGCGCCTTGTCGGTCCGATATCCCGTTGATCTCGAAAATCGATATAGCCGCAGCTGGCCGCCGTTCCTCCTGGATCTCATGCCCCAGGGACATGCAAGACGAAAGCTTGCCGATCACCTCGGCCTTGCGGAAGGCTCGCGCGCTTCCGATCTCCCGTTGCTTCTGCGATCGGCGGCGGGCGGCATTGGCAATATCCGCATCAAGGAAGCAGCAGAGGCCGAAACGGAACGGCTGCGGGGTGTTGAGCGCCAAGGGGTGACGGAAGCGGAAATCCTCGAGCGGTCGGATCGCTTCATGGAAGTCGCTGACCGCTTTGGAATGCTTGCCTCCGGCTCCAGCGGTCTGCAAGGCGAATGGCCGAAGGTCTCCATGACGCAGGCGAATGACGGGCTCTATTATCCCGACAGCTTCGTCACCGATGATGAGGCCGTGCGCCA
>JAHRYZ010000194.1 GCA_020621905.1 Rhizobium sp. | reverse complement strand
TCTCCGGATCTCATTCTCGCGCACGCCCGTTGTCCATGGGATCAGCTTCGAGATCCGGCCTGGCAAGACCATGGCGCTCGTCGGCGAATCCGGGTCGGGAAAGAGCGTCACCTCCCTGGCCATCATGCGGCTGCTTCCTTCGCATGTCGCCAAGGCAGACGGTTCCGTGCGTCTCGGCGGGCGCGAGCTGCTGACGCTGCCGGAAGCCGAGATGCGTCGGGTCCGCGGTGGGCAGATCAGCATGATCTTTCAGGAGCCGATGACATCGCTCAATCCCGTCCAGACGGTCGGCGCCCAATTGGGTGAGGTGCTCAGGATCCATCGCAACCTCAGGGGCGCTGCATTGCGCGAGGAGGTGCTGAACCTGTTGCGAAAGGTGCGAATCCCCGATCCCGAACGGCGCATCGGCCAGTATCCCCATACGTTCTCCGGCGGCATGCGCCAGAGGGTGATGATTGCCATGGCTTTGGCCTGCAATCCGGCGCTGATCATCGCCGATGAGCCTACCACCGCGCTGGACGTGACCGTCCAGGCGCAGACACTCGAACTTTTGAAGGAATTGCAGTGCGAAACCGGTACGGCGGTCCTGTTCATCACCCATGACATGGGCGTGGTCGCGGAAGTGGCTGATGATGTTCTCGTCATGCGACACGGGCGGGTCCTCGAGCAGGGCTCGGTTCACGAAGTCTTTGGCAACCCGAAGGAAGCGTATACGCGCAGCCTCATTGCCGCCGTGCCCAGCCTGGTCGGCAAGTTGAAGGCGCATGCCGTTCCCGCGCAACCGATCGACCATTTGCCGGAAGTTGCCGCGGGGGGCGCCGTGCTTGAAGTGCGCGATCTCTCGGTTCGCTTCCCTCATCGCGCAGGATTTCTTGGGCGAATCAAGGGCGCAGTCCATGCCGTCGACGGTGTTTCCTTCTCCATCGGCAAGGGCGAAACGCTCGGGCTGGTAGGTGAATCCGGTTCGGGAAAGTCGACAATCGGCAAGGCCATCGTCAACCTTGCGCCGGTTCACGGCGGCTCCGTCACCGTGGGCGGCCAGCAGGTGGACTATCGCAGTGCTGTCAGCCTCGCCCGCATGAGACGTCAGGTGCAGATGATCTTCCAGGATCCGTTCGGCTCGCTCGATGCGCGCCAGACGATCGGTTCGGCCATCGCTGAGCCAATGAAGGTTCATGGACTGGAGACGGGACGCGCGGCCGTTCAGAAGACGGAGTGGCTGATGGAGCGTGTCGGGTTGGAACCCAGGCGCGCGAACAGCCTGCCGCATGAGTTCTCTGGAGGGCAGCGTCAGCGGATCTGCATCGCGAGGGCTCTGGCCATGTCGCCCAGGGTCATTATTGCCGATGAGGCGGTTTCGGCACTCGATGTCACGATCAAGGGACAGATTATCGAATTGATGATCGACCTGCAGAAGGAATTCGGCGTCTCCTATCTCTTCATCAGCCATGACATGGCCGCGGTCGAGCGGATCTGCAACCGCGTGGCCGTTATGTATTTCGGTGAGATCGTTGAGATCGGCCCGCGGGAAGAGGACATTGGACGTCCAGGGCATAGCTACACCCAGAGGCTGCTGTCGGCGATCCCCATCACCCATCCCGATCAGCGGGAAACCCGCGTGCGTCGTTCTGCCGATGCCGCACCGCCGCAAAGTCCATTGAAGCCATTGGGCTACACCCCGCCCGCCGCACGTTGGAGCATGGCGGCGGAAGGTCACTTCATTCGTCAGGCAAGCTGAACTCCCTGGAGCGTTGAATGCACATGATATCCCGACTTGCTGACTTCGTCAGCGGCCACCCGCGAGGCGAGCTGCCGCAGCAAACCCGTGAAGCGATCTCACTTCTCCTGCTCGATCTGATGGGAGCCACTGCGGCAGGGCTCATGGGACCACTGGCAGCATCTGCCCGCAAGGCGGCTGCAGATATTTATGGGGCCGGCAATGCGCAGGTCTGGTTGACGGAAACACGTCTGAGCGTCGCAGGCGCGGCGATGGCCAACAGCGCTGCGGCGAGCGCGCTCGATATCGATGATGGGCACCGTGGCGCAGCCGGTCATGCCGGCGCGGGCGTCATCCCGACCGCGTTGGCAGTGGCGCAGTCGATTGGCGCGTCCGACGGGGAAATCCTCGATGCGATTGCCCTTGGTTACGACGTGGCTCTTCGCGTTGCCGCCTCCCGCCCGACGAGGACAATCGAAACCTATGCAAGCGGCAGGTGGGTCAGCTATGGAGCCGCAGCGGCGGCTGGTCGACTTCTTCGGCTCAATTCCAGTCAGCAAGCCCATGCCCTGGCGATTGCCGGTGCCGAGGGCCCGATCGTCTTCCCGACAGGCTCTTCGAAATTTCAGGGCAGTACTGTCGGGGAGGCATTCCCCAGCCGTCGTCGCGGGATTGACCGGTGCCTATCGTGCCCGAGCCGGCGACAAGGCCGCTCGATCTGTGACGACGCGGCGCTGAGCCCACGCTGCTGCGGGCGGGCTAGCAGCGCTGGGGCTGGGTCTTTATCTCAAGCCCTATGCCTGCTGCGGGCCGCCGCCATCGATAGGCATTCTGACGCTGCGGCAAACGGGCGGGAAATTCAGGCTTCGGATCGAGACCTTTCCGCAGGGGCTGCGTCGGGGCAGGCGTGCCGCGCTCGCTCGAGGGGGGGCAATACAGCTTCTATTTTAGCTGCGCGCTCGCCGCGTTGCGCGGACGAGAGGCACTGCAGCCGGTCGATCCGGACACCCTCAAGGACGCGGAGATACTGGCACTTTCGAGCCAGATTGAGCTCGACGTCTCGAGCGATTTTACCTCGGCCTTTCCGGTGGGCACGCCAGCCCGTGTCCTGATGGATCAGGGCGAGGGCTTGGAGGAAGTGGTCATCGACTATCCGCTTGGCGACGTCGCCAATCCGATGAGCTGGGACCAGATAGCAGACAAGTTCAAGAACATTGGAAGACAAAGCCTAAGCCGGCAGCGGCAGGAGCACATCATCTCGGCGATCAGCGGGCTTGAGACCGCAGGTTTTGCTCCGCTGTTCAATGCTCTTTCAGCGCCCGAGCCTTTTAACCTGCAATGAGGAGGAAATTGCAATGAAGAACCAAACACGTCTGAGCATGCGACTACTGGCTGCGCTTCTAGCGTCTGCCGCCCTTATTCCCGCCGCAGCGATTGCGGCCCAGACGGAGCTGCGGGTTGGCGCTGCTTCAGCCGATATCGGTAATCTGGACCCGCACTTCGCGTCCAGCACGTCGGACCGAACGCTCGTCGCTTGGATCTATGGCGGACTGGTTCGCTTTGCCCCGGGTTCGACCGATCCCTCTTCCATCGAGGGGGATCTTGCAGAAAGCTGGGAAGCGAGCAGCGACAATCTGGTCTGGACCTTCAAGCTCCACCCAGGTGTTCAGTGGCAGCACGGCTATGGGGAGGTGACGGCCGACGACGTCGTCTTCAGCCTTCAGAAGTCCGCCGATCCGAAACGCTCCGCCTTTGCGACGGACTACAAGGCCATCAAGAGTGTCGAAGCAGTCGACCCGCATACGGTTCGCATCACGCTTGCCAATCCGGTGCCGAGCCTGCTTGGCTTGTTAACCAACTATTCTGGTGGTTTCATCATCAGCAAGAAGGCCTATGAGGAACGCGGAGAAGGCTTCACGCGCAATCCCGTCGGTTTTGGGCCCTTCCAGTTTGAGTCCGTGGATCGGCGTGGCTGTGAACAGGTGTCTCCCAAGGACTATTGCGGCGCACCGAGATCGAGAGGTAACCTATGCTTTCTGAATGCCGCGGCAGGCGAGACCTCGCCTTCACGGCAGGAAATCGATGTGGCCGCTGGCACGACCGATCGCGCTGGCACAGCGAATGAAAGATGCGGGCGCCAAGATCGATATCTTCGATCCGCCAGGCGCCAAATCATTCACCTCAATCGGAACCAGAAGCCGTTCGATGACATCCGAGTTCGCGGGCCATTGCCCGATAACCCCGGTGAAATCGCGCAGTTCCACGAGCCGATTTTACGCGTGTGGCCCAATCCGTTATCCCTTCGAACAACCTTGGCCTGAATGCTGAGGTAGGTCTGCTGCCGCACGATCTTGAAAAGGCCAAGGCTCTACTGGCCGAGGCTGGCTATCCTGATGGCCTGACCATCAAGATGATCTCGAGCCAGATGCCAAGCTATGCCACGACCGATCAGCTTCTGCAGGCGCAACTCGCAAAGGCCGGCATCACGCTCAATCTCGAGCCGGTCGAGCATGCCACATGGCACCAGATGATCCGCAAGGATCTAAGCCCGCTGGTCGACTATGGCGCAGCACGTTTCCCGGTTGCCGATACCTACCTCACCCAATTCTACCACTCCAACAGCGCTATCGGAGCGCCGGGTCAGGTGACCAACTTCAGTCATTGCAGCGTTGCGGATCAGCAGATCGAGGCCGCACGCACCGAAGCCGATCCGAAGAAGCAGATCGAACTGTGGCAGGAAGCGCAAAAACTCTCGTCGCCGATGTTTGCGGGGTTCCGGAACCGAAACCAGCGGTCTGGATTCGCAAAGACACTCTGGACTGGGGCTTCGAACTGAAGGGCTCGATGTCCCTCGGGCCGCTTCTGACCGAACAAAGCCATTTCACGGAATAATCCGAATGGCCCGGGACCGGCAGTTCCGCCGGTCCCGGAACTCCCCTGGACGCCAATATGACAAAGCTGACCTACCCGGAATACTCCAACCTGTGCGGTTGGAACGCTCTTTTGCCAAGCCGCAGCCCGAGACCTGCATTGCAGCAGGACACGTCCGTCGATCTCGCCGTCGTCGGCGCCGGTTTCACGGGGCTCGCGATCGCACGCCGCTTTTCTGAGCTGGATCCGGATGCACGGGTCGCGGTGATCGAGGCGACCACGGTGGGCGAAGGCTCCTCTGCCCGCAATTCCGGGTTCACCGGTGCCGAGGTCTTGCCGCGCAACGCGTCGATCGAGATGGCGGACAAAGCAAGGGTTCAGTCCGCATTCTTCAAGGAAGCGTTCGATTGGCTGATGCAGATCGTGCGGGAGAACGCGATCGAATGCGATCTCCAGCAGGTCGGCTCCATCCGCGGCGCCGCCACGGAACTCGGGGAAGCTTCGCTGCGCAACGTGCTGGAAGTTGCCCGGGTCAACGGCATCGCGCACACGACGCTGTCCCGGGATGATATCCATCACCGCATAGGCTCGTCCTACTATCGCTTTGGAATTCATATGCAGGACACGTGGCTGCTTCAGCCGGCGGCACTGATGCGCGGCCTTCTGGAGGCATTGCCGTCCCGGATCGAGGTGTTCGAGAATACGCACGTGTCGCGGATGCACCAAGGTGATGGCTGGATACTGGAGACGCCCGGGGGTGTCGTCAAAGCCAAGAAGGTGGCGCTTGCTACAAATGGTTTTATCCGGAAGTTCGGTTACCTTAAATCGCGCATGGCGACCATCTATACCTATGCAGCCGTGACCGAGCCGATTTCGGAGAACCGGGTCCACGAACTCGGCGAGTCCGCCTGCTGGGGACTTTTGCCCTCCCACCGGCTTGGCACGACACTTCGCCGAATCGGACGAGACAGGCTCATGGTCCGCAGCCTTTACGCACACGAAGCCGAATTGGCCGAGGGTGATGCGACCCGCAATCTTCGCGATCGCTTCGAACGGCGCTGGCCTGGCCTCAAGGATGTTCAGTTCGAGTATCTTTGGGCGGGTACGACAGCTTTTACGATGAACGGCGCTCCGTGGTGGGGCAAGCTCGACGAGGATCTCTATGCCTCGGGCGGCTGCAACGGCAGCGGCATTACCAAGGGAACAATGCTGGGTCGGCATCTGGCCGAACTGATGCTTGGTGTCGGCGAACATACGCGGATGACCACGAGCATGGGGACGGCAAGCTGGATCGCTCCGGAACCGTTCCGATCCATCGGTTTCCGCGTTGTTTCTGCGCTCGAAAGTCGCAAGGCCGGGATGGAAATGTAGTGAGAAGGCGAGCGGAGGCAACCTGGCTCCCTGGTATACCGTTCGGGGCTATCGGCTTCCGCTGAGATACATGAATGACGGGTGGCGCCCGCCAGTCGGTCTCCTGGACACTCTCCAGTCGCCTTGGACAGCGGTTCGCGCCCGCGGGGCCGGCGTGTCGCCGTACTCGATGTTGATCATTGCGCGCGCCCGAACCGTTCATGGTCAGGACTGCATGGCCCCTCCGCCCTACGGCGAAGGGATGCCGCCACTCAATCTGGCGCGCATAAGCCAAGGCTCAACGGAGAGGATAAGAGGGCTCTGAACTGATGGGATGGTTGCCCCCAACAACGTGACAACGCCCCAGAACGATCTGCTTGCACGCCTCTTCGAACTTCAAAACGTTTAAGCTTGAAAATCAGCGCGGGCTTTGGCTAGCCACCCCTGCAGATGGATTTCGAAACGCCCGTTCTTTTCCTAAACCAGACAACCGCGAGCCTCTACTCGGACGGCCCCTGGCTTCGCTCCGTCCACGACCATGACGCAGTCCACCATATTGGTAACGACACAGGCATGATTGGGCACGATCCGCACACGATCACCGACTTTCAGGTTGATCGGCAAGGCGCTTACCAGCCGGCCGTGCTCTTCGGAGAGCTGGTCGATCGCGATATCGTCCCGCCCCAGCACATGGCCGTAGCCTGAAAGCCCCAGCAGATCGGAGGTCAGCGTCTTTGAGCCGGCGTCGATGATGGCGCGGTTTTCCGCCGGAACCGATACGACCGTGGCAAGGACCGTCAGGGCGCAATCATCCCAGCCACATGCGCCGCGTTCAACCAGCGAACGGTCGTTGTAGATATAGGTGCCGGGGCGGTATTCCGTCGTCACGGGTGCGTCGCCGGCCTTCATCATCGTCGGCGTGCCGCCGGAGGTGATGACGGGCACCGCAATGCCGCGTGCCTCGACCCGTGCCTTGGCCTCGGTCATGAATGCCTGGACCGCCGCCTCGCCACCGGCCGGCGGATAGGTCATGAACCCGCCAAAGATCAGGCCTGGCGCTTGGTCGATATGGGCGGCCAGCGCCGCGGCTTCAGCCGGCGACGCCACACCGCAGCGGTTGGCGCCGGTGTTACACTCCACCAGCACGGTCAGCGGCTCGCCCGCGGTCCGGAATGTCGAGGACAGGCCGTCGATCACGGTCGTGCTGTCCGCCACCACGGAGAGCGCGATCTTCTGCCCGAGCGCCTTGAGCCGCAGGAGCTTCTGTTCGCCGACGATGTTGTAGGTGATCAGCACGTCGCGAATGGCCGCACTGCCTTCCACCATCGCCTCGGCTTCCGAAATCTTCTGGCAGGTGATGCCCACCGCGCCGGCCGCGAGCTGGAGTTCGGCCATCATTGGCAGCTTGTGGGTCTTGATATGCGGCCTCACCTTCAATCGGTGCGAATCCGCGTAGGCCTGGAAGCGCGCAATATTGGCCCTCGCAATGTCGAGATCGACGAGCACCGAAGGCGTGTCGATCTGGCGGAGACTTTCGGCGGAAAGGGGCATGGGCACCTCTGGAAGCGGAAAAATGGACGAGTTTCAGCGGCTGACAATGAGGCCGAAGCTTTTTCTTGAAAAGGCGCACGGCCGTCTATTGACAATTTATGACGGCTGTCCCTGAATACGTCAATCCAATAACACAGACACATGTCCGTTATATTGGACATTCGGAGCGACCAGTCAATAAAAGGGGAACGTCATGACTATTTCCTTCCGCGCCGG
>JAHRYZ010000193.1 GCA_020621905.1 Rhizobium sp. | reverse complement strand
CGGTTTTCCGAGGATGGCGAGTTGATCTGGCTGGAAATCAATACCCAGCCCGGTATGACCCCGACCTCGCTGGTGCCGGAAATGGCGGCGCATGCCGGTCTTGGTTTTGGTGAGTTTCTTCGGTGGATGGTGGAGGACGCGTCTTGTTTGCGGTGAACGGCGATAGATCTGCGGATATGGGTGGACGCTACGGCGTAGCCTCCGTTTCTGCTGGCGAGGGGCGTGTCCTGCCCCGGCCGATGCGCCGCGTCGTGCGCTTCGTCGTGAGCCTGTGCTCCGGCCGCATCTCCATCCCGGCCCATACCGGCAAGGTATCGCTCGTCGGCTTCTATTCCGCCGTCGCGCTCTACGGCATCGTTGTCGGCGGTCACGGTCCGGCGGTCGTTCAGGCTGTCACCACCGGTGCCGGCTTTGCCGTCGAGGACGTGCGCGTCTCCGGCAACGAGCACACGTCGGAAATCGATATTCTCCAGCTTCTCGGCCTCGACGGCTCGACCAGCCTGCTCGGTCTCGACATCGCTGCCGCCCGTGCGGCGCTGTCGGACCTGCCCTGGGTCGAATCGGCCGAGGTTCGCAAGATCTATCCGCGCGCCGTCGAAGTGGTCCTGCGCGAGCGTCAGGCCTACGGCATCTGGCAGCACGGCACCGAGCTCTCGCTGATCGAGAAGTCCGGCAGCGTGATCGCTCCGCTGCGCGACAACAAGTTTGCCTCCCTGCCGCTGTTCGTTGGGCGTGATGCCGAAACGGCCGCGGCCGCCGTCGAGGGCGAGTTCGCCAAGTTCCCGGACATTGCCGCGCGGGTGAAGGCCTTCGTGCGCGTCGCCGGCCGCCGCTGGGACATCCATCTCGACAACGGCGTTGTCGTGAAGCTGCCGGAAGACAATATCGGTGCGGCGCTGGCCAAGCTGTCGCGTCTCGACGCTGAACAGCGTCTGCTGGAGCGCGACATCGCCGCCGTCGACTTCCGCCTTCCCGATCGCACCACCATCCAGCTGACGCCGGGTGCGCAGGAGCGCCGGCTGGCTGCTGTCGAAGAGCGGCGCAAGATGTTGAAGAAGGTGGGGCTGAGCATATGAGTCTGTTCGGAAGCTCCCATTTCGGCCTGCCCCGCATGAAGCCGCTGTCGTCCAAGCGGGCGCATGTGGTTTCCGTGCTCGACATCGGCTCGACCAAGGTCGTCTGCATGATCGGCCGCCTGACGCCCCGCAAGGAAAGCTCGGTTCTTCCGGGTCGCACCCACAATGTCGAGATCATCGGCATCGGCCACCAGCGTTCGCGCGGTGTGAAGTGCGGCGTGATCTCCGATCTCGATGCGGTCGAGAGCGTCGTTCGCCTCGCCGTCGATGCGGCCGAGCGCATGGCCGGCCTCACCGTCGAGAGCCTGATCGTCAACGTATCCGCCGGCCGCATCGGTTCCGACGTCTATACCGCGACCATCGATCTCGGCGGACAGGAAGTCGAAGGCAGCGACCTGAAGAAGGTTCTCGTCGCGGCCGGGCAACAGTCCCAGGGCAATGACCGGGCCGTGCTGCATTCGCTGCCGACGGGCTTCTCGCTGGACGGCGAGCGCGGCATCCGCGATCCGCTCGGCATGTACGGCGACGTCCTGGGTGTCGACATGCATGTCGTGACCGCCGAACGGGCCGCGCTGCGCAATCTCGAACTCTGCATCAACCGTGCGCACCTGACCGTCGAGGGCGTGGTCGCCACCCCTTACGCCAGCGGCCTTGCAGCCCTGGTCGACGACGAGGTCGAACTCGGCTGCGCCGCCATCGACATGGGCGGCGGCATGACGACGATCTCGGTCTTCGCCGAAGGCAAGCTTATTCACACCGACGCCATCAGCATCGGCGGTCATCATGTGACAACCGACCTGGCACGCGGCCTGTCGACCCGCATCGAGGATGCCGAGCGTCTGAAGGTGGTCCATGGTTCGGCTCTCGCCAACGGTGCGGACGAGCGCGACGTGGTTTCCGTGCCGCCGATCGGCGAGGACGACCGCGACCAGCCGCTGCAGGTGCCCAAGGCATTGCTGACGCGCATTATTCGCGCCCGCATCGAAGAGACTCTTGAACTGTTGCGCGATCGGATTCAGAAGTCGGGCTTCTCGCCCGTCGTCGGCAAGCGAGTCGTCCTCACGGGCGGCGCCAGCCAGCTGACCGGTATGCCCGAGGCGGCTCGCCGCATTCTGGCCCGCAACGTGCGAATCGGGCGCCCGATGGGTGTCGCCGGCCTCCCGGCCGCGGCCAAGGGTCCCGCTTTTTCGACCGCAGTCGGATTGATGATTTATCCGCAGGTCGCCGATCAGGAAACCCATGCCGGGCAGGGCGGTTTGTTCTCCCCGTTCGGCAATGCAAACAGCCGCATGGCCCGCATGGGCCAGTGGCTGAAGGAAAGTTTTTGAGTTCAGTCAGGTCGGTCTCGCGGGACCGGTCGGGGCGAAAGTTGAAATGAATGGCCGGCGTGGCGCTGCGCCGGAGAAGTGCTGAAATGACCATCAAGCTGCAAAAGCCAGATATCACCGAGCTGAAGCCTCGATCACGTGTTCGGCGTCGGCGGCGCGGCGGCAACGTGTCAACAACGCGATCGCCGGTCTCCGGGCGTCGCTTCGTCGTCGCCAACACGGATGCCCAGGCGCTGACCATGACCAGGCCGAGCGATCATCCAGCTCGGCGTCAGCGTCACCGAAGGCCTCGGCGCCGGCTCGCAGCCGGAAGTCGGCCGTGCCGCCGCTGAAGAGTGCATCGACGAGATCATCGATCACCTGAACGGCACCCACATGTGCTTCGTCACCGCCGGCATGGGCGGCGGCACCGGCACCGGTGCGGCACCCGTCGTTGCCCAGGCCGCCCGCAACAAGGGCATCCTGACCGTCGGCGTCGTCACCAAGCCGTTCCACTTCGAAGGTCAGCGCCGCATGCGGCTCGCCGAGGCCGGCATAGAGGAACTGCAGAAGTCGGTCGACACGCTGATCGTCATCCCGAACCAGAACCTGTTCCGCATCGCCAATGACAAGACGACCTTCGCGGACGCATTCGCCATGGCCGACCAGGTTCTCTACTCGGGCGTCGCCTGCATCACCGACCTGATGGTCAAGGAAGGCCTCATCAACCTCGACTTCGCGGACGTTCGCTCCGTGATGCGCGAGATGGGCCGTGCGATGATGGGTACCGGCGAGGCTTCGGGCCAGGGCCGTGCGATGCAGGCTGCCGAAGCCGCCATTGCCAACCCGCTGCTCGACGAAACCTCGATGAAGGGCGCACAGGGCCTGCTGATCTCGATCACCGGCGGTCGCGACATGACCCTGTTCGAAGTCGACGAGGCTGCGACCCGCATCCGCGAAGAAGTCGATCCGGACGCCAACATCATCCTCGGCGCGACCTTCGACGAAGCGCTCGAAGGCCTGATCCGCGTGTCCGTCGTTGCCACCGGCATCGATCGTGCGGCCAATGCCATGGCCGGCCGCGACGCCGCTCCGGTCGCAAAGCCCCTTATCCGTCCTTCGGCGGCCGTTGCTTCTGCTCCGGCCGCAGTTCAGCCTGCAATGGCGCAGGCACCCAAGACCATCGACCCGGTGGCAGAAACGATCCGTTCGGCTGAAGCTGAAATGGAACGCGAACTGGAAATCGCCATCGCGCGTCAGGCTGCCATGGCACCGCAGCCGGCCGCCGAACCGGAATTCCGCCCGCAGAGCCGGCTGTTCGCCACGCCTGCTGCCGCCGAAGCACAGCCCGCAGCGCGTATGCCGGCCGAGCCGGTTGCCGCTTCTGCTCCGGTCATGAGCCGTCCGGCTCCGGCCATGCAAGCCGCCCCGGACATGCAGGCTCCGGCGCCGGTTCGCCACGAGCCGGTTGCCCCGGCAGTCCGCCAGACCGTCGATCAGGTCCGCATGCCCAAGGTGGAAGATTTCCCGCCGGTGCTGCGTGCCGAAATCGATCACCGCGCCCACACGGCGGCTCCGGCCGCCCAGGACGAACGCGGTCCGATGGGTCTCCTGAAGCGGATCACCAACTCGCTTGGCCGCCATCAGGAGGAAGAACCCGCCGTCGACATGACCGCCTCTGCGCCGGCCACGGCCGCACCGCAGCGTCGCGCTCTTTCGCCGGAAGCCAGCCTCTATGCGCCGCGTCGCGGCCAGCTTGACGACCAGGGTCGCGCCACGCCCCCGTCGCGTTCGAGCCACGAGGACGACCAGCTGGAAATCCCGGCCTTCCTTCGCCGCCAATCCAACTGATCGAGCGCTTTCAGTGATCAAGGGCCCGGGTCTCACGACCCGGGCCCTTTGTGTTTTACAAGCCTCCGCCGGTTGGCGGTTTTCCTTTTGTTTTCAATTGTATGGTTTCGTTACAATGCGAAAGAAACAGTGATTTGGCACGACGCGGCCCTGTCCGTATGTATGGGGTCGGAAATGGGCATGGACGGCAGCGGCCGCTGATTCCCCGATCCGAAAATGACAAGAGCAGCCGCAACATCCGTGCCTGAGGGCAGGGGCAGGTTGCACCGCTAAAGGCAGTTTTTCATGGCAATCGCATTGCTGGGCTTCCAGACCACCATCGCAGCTCCCCTCAGCCTGACGGGTATCGGCGTCCATTCCGGGCGCACGGTGACCCTCAACATGCTGCCGGCCGAGGCCGGCGCGGGCATCGTGTTCGTGCGCACCTATGACGATGGCAGTTCTGCCGAGTTCAAGGCGGTTTCCTCGCAGGTCGGCAATACCGATCTCTGCACCGTGCTCGGCTTCTCCCCGGCCCGGTCGATCGCCACCATCGAGCATGTCATGGCGGCCATCTATGCGCTCGGCCTCGACAATCTGGTGATCGAGGTCGACGGCGCCGAGATGCCGATCATGGACGGCAGCTCGGAAGTGTTCATCGATGCGATCGAGCAGGTCGGCATCGTCAATCTCGGCGTCAAGCGCCGCTATATCCGCGTGACCAAGCCGGTCCGCATCGAAGCCGGCGCCTCCTGGGCCGAATTCCGTCCCTATGACGGCACGCGCTTCGAGGTCGAGATCGATTTCGAAAGCCCGCTGATCGGCCGGCAGAAATGGGCCGGCGACCTGACGGCTGCGACCTTCAAGAACGAGCTGTCTCGGGCCCGCACCTTCGGTTTCATGCGCGATGTGGAGCGCCTGTGGGCCGCCGGCTTCGCGCTCGGTTCCTCGCTCGAGAATTCCGTCGTCATCTCCGACGACAATACGGTCATCAACGTCGAGGGCCTGCGTTACGAGAAGGACGAATTCGTCCGCCACAAGACGCTCGATGCCGTCGGCGACCTGGCGCTTGCCGGGGCGCAGTTCATCGGCTGCTACCGGTCCTATCGCGGCGGCCACAAGCTGAACGCCAATGCGCTGAAGGCGCTCCTGGACAACCGGGATGCCTACGAGGTCGTCGAGGCGCCGGCGCGCAGCCTCCAGGCGCGGGCGCGCGAATTCGTCGCGGTCAACGTGCCGGAATTCGCTCCCTGGTCCGCCTGACCTTCAAATTACCTCCAGACTCGGGCCGAGGCATCCTATCCTCGGCCCTTTTTTATGCCGGGACGGAAAATTCCGCGTTTCGGCGACGCCGGGCGTCCGCGGCCATTTCTGCGCTTTCGTTTCGTCCCGCCACAAAAATGCGTTAAATCGCCATCATTGCGTTGCTCTCATACTGCTTTTATGGCTAGAAACGCGTGTTGAAAGCGACTGTTTTCTAGCGGCGCTGCAATCGGGAACTGTCGAATGAGTCATGTAGGGTCGGTCGTTGTGAATAAAGCCGCGCGTATTGCCAGTATATGCGTGATGATGACGGTATCCGGCGCGCTGCTGACGGCATGCCAGTCCGACCGGACATCGGCATCTAAGCTCGGCATCGAGACCGATCCGCCGGAAACGCTCTACAATCAGGGTCTGGCCAACATCAAGGCCGGCAACATCGTCGAGGCGTCGCGCAAGTTCGATGCCATCGACGCGCAGCATCCCTTCTCAGAATGGTCGCAGAAGGCGCTGGTGATGAGCACGTTCACCAAGTATCGCCTGGGGCGCTACACGGAGGCCCTCTCCACCGGCAACCGTTATCTCAACCTTTATCCGCGTTCCGACGATTCCGCCTATGTGCAGTATCTCGTCGGCCTGTCGCACTGGAAGCAGATCTCCAACGTCACGCAGGACCAGAAGAGCTCGCTGCAGACGATCGACGCCATGCAGAAGGTGGTCGACAACTATCCGGACTCCGAATACGTCGACGACGCCCAGGCCAAGATCCGTTTCGCCCGCGACCAGCTCGCCGGCAAGGAAATGCAGATCGGGCGCTACTATCTGGAACGCAAGGAATATCTCGCGTCCATTTCGCGCTTCCGCGTCGTGGTCGAGAAATATCCGAACACCAACCAGATCGAGGAAGCGCTGGCGCGCCTGGTCGAGGCCTATTTCGCCATGGGCGTGGTGCAGGAAGCCCAGACGGCTGCCGCCGTGCTCGGCCACAACTATCCCGACAGCCAGTGGTATGCCGATTCCTACAAGCTCCTGAAGTCGGGCGGTCTCGAGCCCCGCGAGAATTCCGGTTCGTGGATCGCAAGGGCCGGCAAGAAGATTCTTGTCGGGAGCTGACCCTTCTTTCCTAGACGCGAGATGAGTTTGCCATGCTGGTCCAGCTGTCGATCCGCGATATCGTTCTGATCGAGCGGCTGGATCTTGCCTTCGAAGCCGGGCTCTCCGTCCTGACGGGCGAAACCGGCGCCGGCAAGTCCATCCTTCTCGACAGCCTGTCGCTGGCGCTCGGCGGGCGCGGCGACGGATCGCTCGTGCGCCATGGCGAGGACAAGGGGCAGGTGACTGCGGTCTTCGACGTTGCGATGGGCCATCCGGCCCGCACCCTCCTGCGCGGCAACGGCGTCGACGATGACGGCGACCTGATCTTCCGCCGCGTCCAGTCGACCGACGGCCGCACCCGCGCCTATATCAACGACCAGCCCGTATCCGTGCAGCTGATGCGCCAGGCGGGCCAGCTTCTGGTCGAGATCCACGGCCAGCACGACGACCGCGCGCTCGTCGACACCGATGCCCACCGCATGTTGCTCGATGCATTCGCAGGCCTCTCCGACGAGGCGGTCAGCCTCGGCGAGAGCTATCGCCGCTGGCGCGATGCCGACCGGGTGCTGAAAGCCCATCGGGCCCGCGTCGAGGCGGCGGCCCGCGAGGCGGATTATCTTCGCGCTTCGGTCGAGGAGCTGGAAAAGCTCTCCCCGCGCGACGGCGAGGAGGACGAACTCGCCGACCGCCGCGCCGCGATGCAGAAGTCGGAGCGCATCGCCGGTGACATCGCCGAGGCTTCGGAGTTTCTCAACGGCCATGCCTCGCCGGTGCCGCTGATCGCTTCGCTGGTCCGCCGGCTGGAGCGCAAGAGCCACGAGGCGCCGGGCCTTCTCGAGGATACCGTGCAGCTGCTCGATTCGGCGCTCGACAATCTCTCCAATGCGCAGATGGAGGTCGAGGCAGCACTTCGGCGCACCGAATTCGATCCGAACGAACTGGAACGGGTCGAAGAGCGTCTGTTTGCCCTGCGCGCCGCGGGCCGCAAATATTCCGTGCCGGTGACCGGTCTTCCGGCGCTCGCCGAAAAGATGATTGCCGATCTGGCCGAACTGGATGCCGGCGAGGAGAAGCTCGGGGCGCTGGAGGCGGCCGTCGTCGAGGCCAAGGCCCATTATGACCATCTGGCCGGGGGCCTGTCGACCAAGCGCCGCAACGCCGCCTCCGCGCTG
>JAHRYZ010000192.1 GCA_020621905.1 Rhizobium sp. | reverse complement strand
ACAGGTCGAGGCCCGGGACAACCCGGAGGATCTGCGCTTCCGGCCTGGCGCCGTCGAGCACCGGCCCGAGCAGGCTGAACGTGACCAGGCACAGTGCACCCGCCGTCACCAGCGTCACCGCCTCGCGCAGGTTTGGAGACCCGCGAAACAGCGGAATCAGCAGCGCGCCGACGAACGGCGTCAGTACGGCCATCACGACGAGGTTCTCGGTCGACAGGGCAGCCGTCATCGCAGCCCCCCGAGCAGGTCCTTGGCCGCCGTGCCGGCGATGCCAGCGGTCCATTCGGTGTCGAGGCCGAAATAGACCGTGGCGGCGGCCAGCACGACGAGCGGCAGCAGCATCGACAGTGGGGGATCGCTGGCATTTGCGATTGCGGCCGACGGCTCGCGCAGCCAGACGACTTCCAGAACGCGCCCGACATAGACCAGCGCAATCAGCGAGCTTCCCACGATCAGGAAGACCAGCACCCACCAGCCTTTGTCGAACGCACCAAGCGCCAGGTACCATTTTGAAATGAAACCGGACGTGCCGGGCGTGCCGACCAGCCCGAAACACGCCACCGTGAAGGCTGTCATGGTGAGCGGCATTTTGCGGCCGATGCCGGCAAGATCCGAAAGCCGTACCGTGCCGACGCGCAGGAAGATCGCTCCGACCGCGAGAAACAAGGCCGCCTTCATCAGCGCGTGATTGACGAGGTGGACCAGCCCGCCGGTCAGTCCAGCCAGGTTGGCGAGCCCGACGCCGAGCGTGATGTAGCCGATCTGGGCGACCGAGGAGTAAGCGAGCATACGCTTCAGATCGCTCTGGAACACCGCGATCAGCGAGGCGACGAACATGGCCGCGACCGACAGCGCAATGACGATTTCGGTGACCGGCAGGTCGCGGAAGTCGATCGCGACGCCGAAGATCGAGAAGAAGAAGCGCACCAGCAGGTAGATCGCGACCTTGGTCGCCGTGGCGGACAGGAAGGCCGTCGCCCAGGACGGCGCATAGGCATAGGCGTTCGGCAGCCAGGCGTGGAGCGGAAGCAATGCGAGTTTCAGGCTGACGCCAACCGTAATGAAGGCCAGAGCTGCCACGATGGCGCGCGAGTTACCGGCCCATTCGGGGCCCAGCCGCGCGGCGATATCGACCATGTTGAGGGTGCCGGTCAGCAGATAGAGCAGGCCCACGCCGATGATGTAGAAGGTCGCTCCGATCGTGCCCATGATCAGGTACTGGAACGCGGCGAGCAGCGCGCGCCGGTCGCGGCCGAGGCCACCAGCACATAGCTCGACAGCGACGAGATCTCGAGAAAGACGAAGGCGTTGAAGGCGTCGCCGGTCACCACGATCCCGAGCAGGCCGGTGAGGCAGAGCAGGTACATGCAGTAGAACCAGGCCTGCTGTGCTTCCTCGACCTCGAACGCGACGGAGCGCCGCGCGAACGGCATGATCGCGGCGCCGACCGTCGAGACCAGCACCAGCACGAAGCCGCTGAGGACATCGACCCGGTACTCGATGCCCCAGGGCGGCGGCCAGCTGCCGATGTGGTAGGAGATCGGGCCTGTCGCCAAAACCTGCCACAGCATGGCGCCGGCGATGAACGGCATGAGCCAGCTCACCAGCAGCGCAACCGCGAAGGCCGGGCCGGCGCGGCCAAGAAACCCGACCAGCAACGCGCCGAACAGCGGAATGACGACCTGCAATATGGGGAGGTGCGGCCAGACCGCGTTCATGTCTCGCGGTCCATTTCGAAAATCACGTCCTCCTCGATCGTGCCGTAGGCCTCGTTGATGCGCACCACCAGCGCAAGGCCGAGCGCAAGGGTGGCCACGCCGACGACGATGGCGGTCAGCATCAGGACGTGGGGAAGCGGGTTCGAGTACACGGTGAACGCCGGGTCGATGATCGGAGCGGTTCCGCCAATGATCTTTCCCGGCTCGACGTAAAGCAGATACACCGAGGTCTGGAAGATCGACAGCCCGACAAGCTTCTTCACCATGTTGCCGCGAGCGACAACGACGTAGAGGCCTGCCATCATCAGGAAGATGGTGATGGCGTAATGATAGTGTTCGATGAAAACCGCCAGCGTCGGCATCAGCGGCCCCGCTCGACAAAGGCATAGAACAAGGACGTCATGGTGCCTGCCACCGTGATCAGAACGCCGGCCTCGACCAGGAATATGCCGAGTTCGTGCCCGTGGGCGGGATCGTGAGAGAGCACGGAGTAGTCGAGAAAGTTCGTGCCCATCAGGAGACCGGCGACGCCGGTCCCGGCATAAATCAGGACGCCGAGCGGGACCATGCGCTGGACCAGGGCCTGCGGCGCAATGCGATGCGCCAGATCGAGACCGCAGGTGATCGCAAGCAGGATGACCGTGCTGGCCGCAATGACGCCGGCCTGGAAACCGCCGCCCGGCCCGTAATCGCCGTGAAACTGAACGTAGAGCGCGAACAGCAGAATGAACGGCAGGATCAGCTTGGTCCCGACACGCAGAACGAGATCGTAACTCATCGCGATGTCTCCGCGTCATCGCGGCGGCCCCGTCGCCGCGCCTTGCGCAGCAGCAGCATGACTCCGATGCCGGCAGTAAAGATCACCGTCGTCTCGCCGAGCGTATCGTAGCCGCGGTAGTCGGACAGCACCGACGTCACCACGTTGGGAACGCCGGTATCCTTGAACGTATCCGTGATGTAGCGCGGCGCGACATGCCTGTGAATGGCCGCATCGGGGGCGCAGTAGCGCGGCGCCGTGCCCCAGACCAGACGGCGCGATTGCCGACGGACGATAGCGGCAGATTGGGCCAACCCGCCGTCTCGGTGGTGCAGGCGAGGTGCAAAGTCGCGACAGCAGCACCGTCGACGCGCCGGCGCCGACCGACGCTGGTCGTGCTGCATCCGGCGTCAGCACGTCAGCACGCTCGCCATCAGGAAGCTGTAGATGCTCGCAAGAAGACACCCGAACAGGCTCCGTTGCCGGACGATGGCGATCGTCACCACGGCGAGCAGTGTCAGCAGTACCGAGTTGATGAGAAATACTATGGCTGCCTCCCGTCGTCCGGATCGGTCGGCCTGCCGCGGCGGTCGTCCGCCAGCTGCGGCTTGATACCCTCATGCAGGCAGGCCTGCGCGAGGGCGTGCGTCACGACGGGGGCGGTGAAAAAGAACAGGGCAAGAAGAAACAAGAGCTTCAGCGTCACCAGGCCGAAACCGGCCTGCAGACTCATACCAACGATCAGAAAACCGACGCCGAGCGTGTCGGTAACGCTGGCCGCATGCATGCGGGTGAAGACTTCCGGCATCCGCACGAGCCCGAACGCACCGACGATGGTGAAGAACGATCCAAGGAGGATAAACCCCCAGCTGGCAATCTCGACAGCTAACGTCATGAGTTCGACTCGCTGTCCGCGTCGTAGGCCAGATCGCCGTGGCGGAAGAACTTCAGGACCGAGAGGGTGCCGATCAGATTGAGCAGGCCATAAGTCAGGCCGATGTCCAGGAACTCGGGACGTTCGGTCAGGAAGCCGACAACCGCAAGCAACATGATGGCGAGCGTACCCACGGAGTTGCCTGCGAGTACGCGGTCGAACACCGTCGGCCCCTTGATCGCACGAGTGATTGCGAGGGCCAGAGCGACGAGAATGGCGGCTGACGCGGCGGCAAACATCACGCCGCGCCTTCGAACTGGCTGACGCGGCGGTCCATCCCGCCGCCCTCAAGGTCGAGAGCACCGTCCCGCACCAGTGCATGAACGGTGAATTCGTTGCCGCTCACCCCCACGGTGATCGTGCCGGGCGTGAGTGTGATCGAATTGGCATAGGTCGCCATGCCGGCCGGCGTTTTCTGGCTGGCCCGCACAACGGTCATGGTAGGCGAGATCGGAAGGCTCGGATCCAGGATGACCTTGGTGACGCTCCAGCCCGATATGGCGATCTCGAGGAACAACCACGGAAAATAGGTAATCGCCCCCCGGAACAGTTCGATCGGGTGCCCTTCCGGATCCGCGGCGCGCATGCGGACCGCGGCAAAGACGCACGCCACCGCGCACACAGCACCTACGGTAACCAGCATAGGCGTGTAATGCCCGGACAAGGCGAGCCAAAAAGCGAACAGAAGCCCTGCCAGACTGAGGTACCGCATCCCTTCCCCATCCATCTCTTCGTTGCAGCTACGGTCCAAGGTCAGATGGGACGTTGCCCCTAACACCTGGTTCATAGCCGCAAGTTTCCTGCCTTCTTAACATGTCCCCTCGGCAACGGCCAATGCACCTAAGGCCCGATCGCGTCGGCAAAGGTGAAATTATGGGGACACCGTTCAGTTCGGCGAGGCCAGACGGTCGACGGGCAACCTCAGCGAATTTGATTTGCCTCGCTGATGTCGAATATCCGCCGGCGCTGCCGGCTTGCCGCCGCGTCAATCAGCATTCGTCCAGCCCAGCGGTAGACGTTCCATTCCCGGACCTGTTGGCGCATCAGTCGCATGCGCTCCCGTTGTTCGTTGCCCGGCATGCGAAGGGCGATACCGAGAGCCGATGACATTTCATGAGTATTGTAAGGATTGACGATCAGTGCCTCGGATAGCTCGCGCGAGGCTCCGGTGAAGCTCGAAGAGAACCCAGCGCGCCCTTCTCGTCGTCGCGCGCGGCGACGAATTCCTTGGCCACCAGATTCATGCCATCGTGCAAGCTGCTGACGATGCAAACGTCGGCCGCCCTGAACAGCCTGAAAACCTCCGCCGCTTCATGATGCCGGATCAATAGACGTATCGGCTGCCAGGAACCGTCCCCGTGGCGAGAGTTGATGTCCTCTGCGAGAGCCACGGCTTCGCTCTGCAACGTACTATAGCTCGCAAGCTTGCTTCGCGTCGGCGCGGCCACCTGGAGAAACGTGAACCGCCGCTTCCACGCCGGATCGCGGGTCAGCAGATCGTCCACCGCCTTCATGCGATCGAGGATGCCCTTGGTGTAATCGAACCGCTCGATGCCGACCGCAAGCTTGACGTCCGCTGCAATCCCCAGCGCCTGCCGAACCTGCTGCCGGCAGTCGGCGGTCGACGGCTGGCCGGCGAGCGCCTTGGGCGGCCATTCGATCGAAATCGGGTAGGCTCTCACCATCGTCTCATGGCCGCCTGATGTGACTGTCGCGTGTTCCCGATCGATCCGGCTTTCGACGAAACGGTCAACGGTCTCGAAGAAATTGTTGCAATGGAACTGGGTGTGAAATCCCAGGATCGTGCTGCCCAGCAGTCCGTCGATGATGCGCTCCTTCCAGGGGCAAATGCTGAATGTTTCAGCATTGGGCCAGGGGATATGCCAGAAGGTGATGATCGTGGCCCTGGGCATACGCTGCAGAATCATCCGGGGCGCGAGAGCGAAGTGGTAATCTTGGACCAGAACGATCGGATCCTGGGTCTTGGCTTCCTGGACGACGGCATCGGCGAACCGTTCGTTGATCGCCTCGTACTGCCGCCAGTCGCTTTCGCGAAACTGCGGCCGCACGAATGCAATGTGGCACAGCGGCCAGAGGCCTTCGTTGGCAAGGCCGTAATAGTAGCCGTCCTGTTCCTCGTCCGAAATCCAGATTCGCCGGAGCGTGTAGGAAGGCGCGTCCGGCGGGACGCGAATCTTGTCGTCGCGGTCGACCGTCTCCCGATCGGCATTTCCGCTGCCATGAGCGATCCACGTTCCGCCGCATGCCCGAATCACCGGCTCAAGCGCGGAAACCAGTCCGCTGGCCGGTGTCTGCAGGGAAGTTTTACCACCCTCGCGATTGTGGATGTATGGCTCGCGATTGGAGATGACGAGCACCTCGGCACCCGGCAGCACCTTGTGCAATAGCTCCTGCAGCGTGGCCGGAGACCAGTCGATTTGTCCTGACCTGATGGTCTCGCGGCCGACCTCGATTTCTCCGAGCAGCTTCTTGATCTGGTCGTCGATAGCCGATCTGTCGCGCGTTCGCGGCAACGGTGTGGCGCCGGATCGAGCCTCCTCGACCGCGCGACGCAATGGGTCATCCAGCCGCGCAGGATCACGACGACGAACACCGATGCGACGCCGGCGATGGCTATTGCGACTCCGGCCAGCGCAGCGACCACGAAGCCCTGGGCCTCGCCCGAACGAGCATCGATGAAGCTGAGGTCATGGAGGATGACGAGATAGGCCTTTTGATTGCGCTCCACGATCGGGAACGCGCCGACCAGGATGCGTCGTCCGTCATTGATGATGGTGGAGAAACTTTCGGCTTCCGACCGAGCGACCTTGTCGCAGGAGAATGTCGCCGGCATCAGCTTGGTTGGATTGACCAGCCGGCCGGATTCGTCGCACAGGCCGACGGCCAGAAGCCAGTCGTCGAGGCGACGTTCTCGAAAATGGCCGACAGGCGCGACCTTCTTTATCTGCGATCGCCCGGACCACGGAGTTTTGAATGGCCTTGTAGACGAGGCGTGACCGGGCCTCCACATCGTTGCGCGACCACTGTTCGATCAGGCGCGTCGAGAACGGGGCGATCGCTAGCGCAAGCATGGCGACCACAGCGAATCCGAGTCCGACATACTTTATGGGCCTGGCTATTCGATGAAGCATTCGGTCACTCCTCGTCGCGAAGCGCAGGATCCCAAATTGCGCCGCGCATCTCAGACGTGGTGCCAACGTCTGATTCCGTCATGGGGAGCGTTGTTCAAGACGAAACGTCGCCGTAGAGACCAATACCATGCGGACCGGCTTTACCGCGCCCGCTCCGCCAGATGGGTCTCAAGTCACGTTCAACGATCGCATATGAATCATACCATCATTGTCAGGCGTTGTGACATATTCGAGATCCCCTGTTTTCTATCGGAAGCTACGCTTACCGGGGTTCAATCGATGTGGATTGCCGTGGCTGTTCCGGTCTGGTGCGACCATAACTGGCAGATCGAAGTCTTCTTAGGTGAAGCTGTACTCGAACCAGCGCGGTGATTCTCCGCGCTCGACTATCCTTCTCGGCGGTGAAGGCCGATCGGCTGGCTCGTCGCGAGCGAGCGGCTATCCCTCAACGACAGGGCGCAGTGATCGCGCCTCGGCACCGCCTAGCGGCGACTGCCTTCCCGCGCTTGCGCCGCCGCCACGCCATCTTCAGTTGCGTGCGGCCTTAGCCACCATAAGGAATGACGGGCAAGGCACTCGGCTGATCAGCCATATGAGCCTGTATCAGCAGCGCCGTAGGACGAATGGAGATTTAGGACCTTCGGCAATGTCGCGATGAGACCGGGCATCAGGATTGAGGATGTTAACAGGTCCATAACGGTGAAAGCCTCCCTTTTCCTCAAATAATGGTAGCGATCATAGGTCACGACGCCGCCAGTGCATTGTCGAGCGCGCCCTCTCCGCGGCTGATGATCGCCCGGAACTTTCGCTCGGCTCATCAGGATCGACCGGTCCGACGCAAGTCGTGCAATGTCAGCGAGCATGTCCTCACGGCCCAATTGTTAGCAGATCCTTATCGTTGCAGTTACCAGTTGTGCGGTGTTTATGTTGATTGTCGGCGATCATGTGCCAGTTAAAGGCTTTTCGGACGTAGGCCAATACGCGATCGGCCATCACAGGTCCGTGCTCTCTGGCGATCTTCGCGAGCATGGCTTTGATATCAGAGCGCTGCAAATCGTAGATTGATCGGGTACCGATTTGCGGGCGCACATACACTTTGAACGCGCGGTCTATCTGATCGGCGCTACGCAAGCCGTCTGCTCCTCGCACGTATTCCTTCAGGAAGGCGTCCAGGATCGCATCCACAGTGTTCGTCTCAGCGAGTTTGGCCTTGGCGGCTTCC
>JAHRYZ010000191.1:5222-7795 GCA_020621905.1 Rhizobium sp. | reverse complement strand
CATTCCTCCGGCCAGGATGGGGCGTATTCTCCTCATCCCTGCCGGAACAGTGTCCCGGCGTGCGGGGAGACGGTGGCGGTACCCGGATGCGGGGCGTTCACCCCCGGCCTCACGGCGCAATGGTCGGCTGGGCCTTCACGATCGCCTCACTGACCTCGGTGCCGGCAAACGGACTACCATGCTCGAACCACGCGCGCGGCGCCGGCGCGCGGCTGTCACGCCAGTGGCCGGGCGGGTCGCCGGTGCGCTGCCTGAAGAAGCGCGAGAAATAGGCCGGATCCTTGAAACCGGTCTCGTAGGCGATGTCCTCGACCGTGCGCAGCGTGAAGAGCAGCAGGCGTTTCGCCTCCAGCAGGCGCCGGTCGCTGATCAGTTCCTTGACGCCCTTTCCGTGGACCTCACTCGCCGCCTTGGCCAGCAGATGGGGCGTCGTGCGGAGCATGGCGACATAGTCGCCGACGCTCCGGTCCTCGCGGAAATGCAGGTCGACAAGCCGCTTCAGTTCGCTAGCCAGCGGCACCTGAGCCGAAGACCGCATGATCGCCGCCTGCGAGGAGAGGCGCGCCATATAGGAGAGCACGGCGGTTGCCAGCGGCAGGATGACCTTCTCCATGCCGGGCTGGCCGGTCATGTACTCGTCCCGCGCCATCATCATCAGCGTGCCGATCCGGTCCCAGATCGGGTCCGGGCCTTGCGAGCGCAGCATGACGGGCCTGTCGAGCCCCAGCAGGCTGTTGGCCGCCACCAGCGGCAGCACGCCATCGGCTATCGAGATGACGGCGGCATCGGAATTCGGCCCGACATCGAACCCATGCACGACATTGCTCGGCACGAAACTGATGGCCGGCGCCGAAAAATCCAAGGACTTGTCTTCTATCAGATAGGTTCCACCGCCCCTGATCCAGAACGTCACCTGCGCCATCTGCTCGTGCTTGTGCGGCTCTGCCCGGCCATGATGGATATCCTGCCGCTGCGAAATCAGCTCGACATGGAGGAACCCGATATCGAGCGGGCGCGGTGTCTCACCATAGATGAAGTAGTCGGGAATCTCGTTCACACGTTAAATTCCGGAAAAAGTACAATCGATTTTTCCATTCTGTGCATGGGCCACCCTGACCGCAAGACCTAATTTTCAATCGAGGACCAGGGAGGAAGCCATGAGATCCGAAGACTACCGCGCCGACACCAAGCGCCCGTTCACCGGAGCGGAATATCTCGCCTCGCTCCGCGACGGCCGCGAGGTCTACATCAACGGCGAACGCATCGAGGACGTCACCGCCCATCCGTCAATGCGCAATTCGGCGCGCTCGCTGGCGCGCCTCTACGACGCCCTGCACGATCCGGAAAAGAAGGACCTGCTGACCACGCCCACCGACACTGGCAGTGGCGGCTACACCCACAAGTTCTTCAAGATCGCCCGCTCCGTCGACGATCTGGTCGGCCAGCAGGCGGCGATCACCGAATGGGCCCGCATGTCCTACGGCTGGATGGGCCGCACCGCCGACTACAAGGCGGCGCTGATGAACACGCTGTCCGCCAATGCCGAATGGTATGGCGACTACAAGGACAATGCGATTGCCTGGCACAAGCGCACTCAGGAAGCCGCCCTCTTCCTCAACCATGCCATCGTCAATCCGCCGATCGATCGGCACAAGCCGGCCGAGCACGTCAAGGACGTCTTCGTCCACGTGACGAAGGAAACCGACGCCGGCATCTACGTCTCCGGCGCCAAGGTGGTGGCGACCTCGTCGGCGCTGACGCACTACAACCTGCTGGCCCAGGCTTCGGCGACCGTGACCGAGGACCCTTCGCTGTCGATCACCTTCATCGCGCCGATGAACGCGCCCGGCGTCAAGATGTTCTGCCGCACCTCCTATGAGGAAACCGCGAACACGACGGCCGAGCCCTTCGACTATCCGCTGTCGTCGCGCTTCGACGAAAACGACGCGATCCTCGTGCTCGACAATGTCTTCGTCCCTTGGGAGGACGTCCTGATCTACAAGGACTCCAAGCGCATCCTGTCCTTCACGGTCATGTCCGGCTTCATGCACGGTTACTGCTTCCAGGGCTGCAACCGCTTCGTCGTGAAACTCGAATTCCTGGCCGGCCTGCTGGCCAAGGCGCTGCGCGCCACCGGCGGCGACGCCTTCCGCGGCAACCAGGCCATGCTGGGTGAGGTGATCGCGCTGCGCCACAAGTTCAAGAGCTTCGCCGACACCATGGCCCGAAACCCGATCGAATGGGTGAACGGCACCAAGCTCCCCAACCTCGAAGCGGCGCTGTGCTACCGCACCTTCATGTCGGATGCCTATCCCCGCATCATCGACCTCATCCGCCGCACCGTCGCCTCCGGCCTGATCTACCTGCCCTCTTCGGCCAAGGACTTCGCCAATCCGGAAATCAACCGCTACCTGGCGCAGTATGTGCGCGGCTCGAACGACATGGGCCATATCGAGCGCATCAAGATCATGAAGCTCCTGTGGGATGCGACCGGCACCGAATTCGGCGGGCGCCACGCGCTCTACGAACTCAACTATGCCGGCGCGCCGGAGGACGTGCGCCTGCAGGTGCTC
>JAHRYZ010000191.1:0-5212 GCA_020621905.1 Rhizobium sp. | reverse complement strand
TGAAGGGAGCGGAAAAGGGCACGATCCTGCGCGACATGGAAGCCCTCGTCGATACCTGCATGAGCGATTACGACGAGAAGGGCTGGACCGGCGACACCTGGCTCGGGCCGATCGGCAAGCAACCGCCGCTGCGCAACGCGGCAGAATAGGGAGGGCGCCATGCCGGCCGGTGTTTCCAGGACCGAGTTCCGCAATGCCATGGCGCGGGTCTGCGCTCCCGTCAACATCGTCACCACCAACGGACCTGCCGGACGCGGCGGGTTCACCGCCACCGCCATGTGCTCCGTCACCGACGAACCGCCGACCCTGCTGGTGTGCATGAACGGCCGTTCGGCCCAGGCTCAGCTCTTCCTCGCGAACAAGCGCTTCTGCGTCAATGTGCTGACCCCGGAGCACCGGGATCTGGCCAACCTGTTCGCCGGCGGCACCGCCGACATGGGCGCCCGCTATGCCGCCGCCAGCTGGATCACGATGGCCGGCGGCACCGAGGCGCTGGCCGATGCCATCGTCTCCTTCGACTGCACGCTCGAGGATGTGCAGCGCGTCGGCACCCACCATGTCTTCATCGGGCGGGTGGAGAGCCTGCGCGCCCGCACCGACGGCAACGCCCTCGCCTATTTCGACCGCAACTATGTGCAGGTCCCGAGCCTGCTGGCGAGTTGAACGGGACCCACCCGGCAGCCCACGAATGCGCGAACGATGAGAGCCGCGGCGATATCCTCGCCGCGGCTCGTCTTTCATTGCCCGTCGATTTCGCCTCAACTGCCGAGATAGTGCGGCAGCCAGAGCGAGATGGCCGGGAAGGCGACCAGCAGCGCCAGCCGCACCAGCTCCATCAGGAAGAACGGGAAGACGCCCTTGAAGGTCTCGCTCATCGGAACGTCCTTGGCGAGCGAACTGATGACGAACACGTTCATGCCCACGGGCGGCGTGATCAACCCGAGCTCGACGACGATCAGCGACAGGATGCCGAACCAGATCTTCACGTCGTTCGGATCCATGCCGAAGTCGAGTTCGCTGATGACCGGCCAGAAGAACGGCATGACCAGCAGGATCATCGACATCGAGTCCATCAGGCAGCCGAGCACGATCAGTGCGAGCAGAAGCAGGACCAGGATCACCATCGGCGACAGGCCGGAATTGACCATCATCTCCGCCGCCGCCTGGGGCACGCCGCCGCGCGACATGAATATCTTCAGAAGCTCCGCGCCAAGCAGGATCAGGTAGATCATGCCGGTCGTCTTGGCAGTCTCGAGCAGCGCCCAGCGGTAATCCTTGAGGCCGACCCCGCGCCTGAGCGAGCCGTAGACGGCGACCAGCGCCACGCCGACCGCCGCCGCAGGCGTCGGGTTGTAGAAGCCGACATAGATGCCGCCGATGACGATGACGAAGATCGCCAGCACCGGCACCACCCCGAAGGTCGCCGACAGCCAGTCGGCCCGCGAAATCTTCTCGCCGGCCGGGCCGGCATCGGGATAGATGCGGACGAAGATGGCAATGGTGATGATGAACAGGGCCACCGCGATCAGGCCGGGGAAGAGTGCCGCCGCAAACATCGCGACGATATTCGCCTCCACGATGATGGCGTAGACGACCAGCACCACCGAGGGCGGAATGAGAATGCCGAGCAGGCCGCCGGCGGCAAGCGTGCCGGTCGCCAGCGAGCCCGAATAGCGATAGCGCTTCAATTCCGGCAGCGCCACCTGGCCCATGGTCGTGGCGGTGGCGAGCGACGAGCCGCAAACGGCGCCGAAACCGGCACAGGCCGCGATCGCCGACATGGCGACACCGCCGCGCATCCGGCCGAACCAGGCGTTCGCCGCCCGGAACAGGTCCTGTGACAAGCCCGCCCGGGTGGCGATGTAGCCCATCAGCACGAACATCGGGATGACCGACATGTCGTATTTGGAAAACTGGCTGAAGCCCAGCGTCTTCAACTGGTTGAGAAATACGTTGGGGCCGTTGAGCGCGATCGTGCCGACAGCGCCGACGACGATCATGGCATAGGCGATCGGCACGCGGATACCGATCAGGAAGATCAGTGCCGCAAGGCCGACGAGCCCGAGAAACAGACTTTGGTCCATCAGTGATACACATTCCTGCTGGGGTGGACGACGTCCTCGTAGCTCTCGATGAGAGTGATCACCGCGGCGGCGGCGACAAGGATGAGGGAGACGACGATCGCGATGAAGGCATAGCCGATCGGGATCTGCAGAATGGCAGTCTGGTAGTCGTATTCGAACTGGTTTTGCGCCCCAAGCCAGGTTCGCCAGGCCATGACCGAAGCGAACACCAGCGCGATGATCGCCGACAGCAAGGCGAGGATCGCCTGACCGCGCCGGCTGAGACCGGAGGTGAAGATGTCGGCCGTCACGTTGGCGTCCGTGATCTGGCAATAGGGGAGGAAGGCGAAGGCAGCGACGGCAATGCCGAGCTCGGTCAGCTCGAAATCGCCCGGCAAGGGATGCCCGAAGGCTCCGGTGATGACGCTGAGCGTCTGGACGGCAACCACGACGAGGGTGAGAACCCCGCCGAGCAATGCCCATCCCTCGATCAGGCGGCAGGTGAGGCCTCTCAGCCCCACCCGTCGGTTGATGATGTTGTTGTCTTCAGAGGCCATCGCACTTACTTCTTGGTGTGGGCGGCGACGGCTTCGCGGGCCTTGACGACGAGCGCTGCACCATCGACGCCCTTGCTCGACACTTCCTGGATCCAGCGGTCGATGACGGGGTTGAGTGCCGTCTCGAAGGCCTTGGTTTCGTCGGCCGTCAGCTGGATATGCTTGTTGCCGCTGTCGATCGCGACCTTGATGCCGGCATTGTCGGAATCACGCCAGACCTGGGCGACCTGGGCGATCCATTCGGGACCGGACTTTTCCATGAAGATCTTCTGGATGTCCTCGGGCAGCGAATCCCAGCGGTCCTGGTTCATCGATACCTGGAACGTGGTATTGCCGAAGCGCGTCATGTCGATGCCTTCGATCTGGTATTCGGTCTGTTCCTGGACGGAGAGAACCGGGATGATTTCCCACGGAATGAACGCACCGTCGACGACGCCCTTCGACAGCGCCTGCGGCAGGTCCGGGACCGGCATGGCGGCAGGGGCGGCGCCGAGCGCCTCGATCACCCAGGCGCCGGTGCGGGTCGGAATGCGCATCTTCTTGCCGGCGAGATCGGCCGGCTTGCGCACTTCGTCCTTGGCCATGTGGATCGCCTGGCCGGCATGGACATGCAGGAACATGACCTTCACGCCCTTGTACTCCGGCGCGAGATATTCGTCGAACATGTCGCGCATGGCGAGGTCGGTGGCCAGGATGTCATTGGTGTGGATGAAGGGCAGTTCGAACACTTCCGTGCGCGGGAAGAGGCCGGGCGTGTAGCCGTTGACCGTCCAGACCAGATCGACGACGCCGTCGCGAACCTGGCTGATCAGTTCCGGCGGAGCGCCGCCGAGCGACATGGACGGATAGATCTCGATCTTGACGCGACCACCCGAGGCCTCCTCGATGCTTTTTGCCCAGGGCTCGAGCATCTTGGTCTGGGCCGGGGACTTCGGCCCGAGAAAATGGTGCAGTTTCAGCGTGACTTCCTGGGCCAGCGCCGAGGCGCTGAGCGCGGCCGTTGCCAGACCGGCAAGCAAGAGTGTCTTTAAGGTATTCATAGGCGTTTTCCTCCCGTTTAAATGCCTGTGATAGCTACCGCCCCTCCCAGGGCGGGTTACCTGTCACGCCACCCGGATATCGAGCAGCGCGGTACGCTTGTTTTCCAGCACCTCGGCGATCGCCGCCTGAAGAGCGGACATGAGTTCGCCACGTTCCGTCACCTTTCGCGCCCAGGCATTGCTGGCCTCGGCGACCTTGGTGAAATCGGGACTCGGCGAAAGGCCGGTGAGCGGCATCCGGTTCGCCTTGGCCGCGTATCCGTCCGGATAGAGCATGGTCACGGACTGCCGCACCGCACCCCACTCGGCATTGTTGAGGATCACGATCAGCACCGGGATTTCGTAGGCTTCCATGATCTGGTGGCAGGCCACCGGATTGGCGAACATGTAGGACCCGTCACCGAGCGTGGCGATGACGAGCCGCTCCGGCTTGGCGAGCTTCATGCCCATGGCGCAGGGCAGCGACCAGCCGAGGCCGCCCGAATGCGGCTCCTGGTACCAGGCCTGCGCATGGTCGAGTGTCATCGGCGCCAGCGGGCAGCCGAGTTCGGAAAGCACTGTGGCCTTCCGGTCGGCGATCGCCTTCGACAGGCAAAACGCGACATGGGCCTTGCTCATCACCGGCCCATCCTCGTCTTCGGCGGCGCAAATCGCCGCCTGGCGGACCGCCCCAGCCCGCGCTTCGACCGTGGCGCGCCGCGCGGCACGCCCCTCCGGGTCCGGATCGCTGCGCGCCCGGAGGGCGGCGAGCAGAGCGGCGATGCCGGACGCGGTTTCGCTCGCAATCGACAGGTCGGAGCGGAAATTGCGCACCGGGAAACGGCTGAACAGAGGATTGGGCCCGAGCTGGATCACCTTTGCGTCGGCGCGCGGCCCATGCATGTCCGGTGCCCAAGGCGCCAGCGCATCGATCACCAGGACGACATCCGCCTCCGACAACCAGGGCTCCGGGCTGAAGCCCGCGAACATCGCATGGTCGGTGGCGATGCCGATCTGCGTCGCCCAGTAGTGCACGACGGGAATGGCATAGTCCTCGGCCAGCGCCGAAAGGGCGGCGAAGCCCGCCTCGTCGCCCGCGCCGCGCTGTACGAAGATCACCGGACGCCTTGCCGAAATCAGCCAGTCGGCCGCCATGCCGATCGCCGCCGCCGGAGCTTCCGCAACGGCTGGCGCCATCAAGGGTCTGTCGGCGATCCCGCTCGCATCGATCTGCTCGGACAGGACCTCGCGCGGCAGGCTGATATAGATCGGCCCCTTCGGCGTCGAATTGGCGATCGCATGGCCGCGGTCCAGGATTTCGGCGATCTGTTCTGGAAAGCGCAGCTCGTAGTCCCACTTGACCGCCTCGCGCACCAGCGCGGCCTGGTCACGCATTTCCTGCCCCCAGCCGCTCGGCACGGTGCGGGCACCGAACCGTCCGCGTTCGACGGTCGGCGTGCGCCCCGACATCAGCACCATCGGCACATGATCGGTGGCGGCATTGAGCGCGCCGATCGCGCCGTTCGCCAGCCCGACATTGGTGTGCAGCATCACCGCCTGGGCTCGGCCGGTC
>JAHRYZ010000190.1 GCA_020621905.1 Rhizobium sp. | reverse complement strand
GGTCTCGCCGATGCGGCCGGTGCCTTCGCCAAGCGTTTTTTCCAGCTGCTCGCCGGCCTGTTCCAGCGTGGAGGCGAGGTAGGCGGCGTGGCCGGCCAGCGACAGGTCGAGGCGGTCCTGGTTTTCGCTGTAGGCGCTGCGGATCGCTTCGGCCTTGTCGGCGAAGGCGGCTTCGAGGCGGTGGTCGGCATCGGCCACGGTGTCGATGATCGTCGCGGTACGGCGGTCGAGGGCGTCGGCGAGCCGGCGCTCAGTCCCGGAGACGGCATCGATCAGTGTCGCTGCGCGGCTTTCGAGCGTCGTGTCGATCTGCCGCTGTCCGTCCGCGAAGGTCTGCGCGATCGCCTGATTGCGGGCGTCGAGGGTCGCGGCCAGCCTGTCCTCGGTGCCGGACACGGCCTCGATGATGGAGGAGGCGCGGCCTTCCAGCGTCTGGTCGAGACGCTTCTGGCCGTCGGCCAGCGTATCGGCGATCTCGCGGGTCTTGCTGTCGAGGGTTTCGGCGAAGCGATCCTGGTTTCCGGCAAGCGCATTGACGATCGTCTCGGCGCGGCTCGACAGGGTTTCCTCGAAGCGGTTCTGGTTGTCGGAAAGGGCGGAGTAGAGCGCCCCGCCTCGTTCTTCCATCACGGCGTCGATGCGCTTGTGGGCGTTCTCCAGGCTCTCGCTCAGCGCAAGGGCGCGGGCCGACATCGCATCGGCGATTTCCTGGGCGCGGGTCGACAGGGCGTCGTCGATCAACTCCTGGCCCGTGCCGACGGCGGTGGCCAGCGCGAAGGACTGGTCGGTCAGCGTCGAGCCGAGGCGTTCGATGCTCGAATTGAGAATGCCGTCGATCGCCTCCGAACCGCCGGTGACGGTCTCGTTGATGCGGGCGAGGCTTTCCATCAGCTTGCTGTCGAGCGAGCCGGCGCGTTGGTCGAATGCGCTGGCGAATTCGGCGACCCGTTCGTCGAAGGCCGAGTTGACCAGGCCGATGGTCGCCTGAAGGCGATCTTCGAACAGGCCGGAGCGCAGGTCGAGGTCGACGATGGCGTCGTCGGCGCTGGACTGCAGGCTGTGGCGGAAGGCGGCGCCCTTGTCGTCGAGCGTGGCGTTGAGCTTGGCCAGAACCTGGTCGAGCGAACTGGTGATGCCCTGTTCGCCGCTGGTCAGGCGATCGGCGATCTCGCGGGTGCGTTCGGCCAGCGTCTCATTGAGCTGGCGGGCGCGTTCGCTGAGCGCCGCATTGAGCTTTTCGGTATTGGCGTCGAGGGTCGAGGCGCGGGTCTCGAACTCGCCGAGCAGTTCACGGCCGCGCTCCTGGAGCGTGCCGGTGAGCTGCTGCAGACGGGTGTCGAATTCGCTCGCCAGCGAGATTCCCGAGGCGCTCAGCGTCTGGACGAGGTTTTCGGTCTTGCTCGACAGCAGGCTGCCGATCGAGGTTGCGGCGGCGTCCGACTTTTCCATCAGCGCGGCGGCGCGGGTGTCGATCAGCGACGCGAATGCCTCCCCCGAGGTTGCAAGGCGGACCGCGATCTCTTCGGTCGCCAGCGACAGTTCTTCCTTCAACTGCTCGTGGGCGCCGACGATGGAGCTGCGGATGCGTTCCGCGTGATTGACGATGGCGTCGCGCTCGGAACCGAGTTCATGGACGAGGCCGCGGACGCGCAGTTCATTGTCGGAATAGCTGCGTTCGAGCGCGGTCACTTCCGAATGGACCAGCGTTTCGAGCTCGGTGGCACGGGCGATGGTGCGCTCGATGCCTTCGTTCATCGCCGAGACTTCGCGGCGCACGGCCTGACCGACTGTCATGATGCGCTCGGAGGCGATGGTCTCGGGTTCCGAGAGGCGCAGTGCGACTTCCGCCATGGACCGTGCCGCGTTGCGCAGGTCATGGGCGCGGGCCATCATGATGGCGAAGGCGAAGAACAGCATGACCGGGATGACCGTGCCGACGAAGATCGCGACGACGCCGGGCATGGCCACGACGTCCGCGACGCTGGGCGCCTGCCAGATGGCGGTGCCGTAGAGAAGCTGGCTGAGGCCGACGGCGCCGAGCACCCAGAGCACCGAGACGATCGTGGCATTGCGCATGGCGCTACGCATGGAGGCGCCTTCCAGCGTCCTCATGATGGCGGCCGGGTTACGGCGGGATGCATCGTTGGCGGGTTCGAAGGCCGGGGCCTTGGGTGCCATTTCGGGCGCCAGGTCGGCGGCGCGGGCCGGGCGACGTTCGCTCGACTTCTTGGGAGGGGCAGGACGCTGGTTGCTGGACTCGGACACTTTGGCCTCCGGTGCGTCTGACGCCTGCCTGCCTCGGCCGGCCGGCGTCTCCTGTTCGTCGAAATCGATCCTCAGAGCCGCTTCGAGCGCCTGGAACGCGCTGTCGTCAATCGACTCGACCGTCTTGTTGTTCGCCATAGGATTACGCCTCGTTACCAAGCCTATTGAGCCGTCGTGCCTGCCGCCCCTGGTCGCTCGCGACGGGGCGTCCGGCAAAACAACTTTTCACGGGGACCCATCCTGCCGCCACGCCAGATGAAATCTCCATCGGAATACGTCGCCGGAGCTGCCCCTTATAGAGAGCACGATGATCGTTTCCTATCATCATCCGGCTTGTGGGCAAAGGTTTCCACCCTTCACCCATATCATCCGTACCGTAGTGACACATTCAGAAAGCAGAGACAATTAAGCGGGGTTGGCATTCCTAATGCGATGGAGCGATTGTTAACAGCATTTAAACTAAATTAGCGCGTGAAAAACCATACGCTTCCGTCGTTTAGAGGTTGTTAACCATATCGCGAGGTTTTGCCCGCAAATCGGCGTGGATTTAACCGGATATGGACCCTGCAGCGCCGAAGATGACTGTACCAAGAAAACCCATAAGAAGGAAATCGTCCCATGGCCGCACTCAATATCGCATTCGAAGCCCCCGAAAACTACGGTGCGCGTTGCCCCTCCAAGGACCGGCCGATCGACCTGGTCCAGCTGGCCACCAAGACCAAGGGCGACAAGGCGGTCGAAATCGAAATCCTGCAGATGTTTGCCCGTCAGGCCCGCGGCTGCCTCCAGGCACTCGCCAACGAGTCCGAGGGAACGGCCTGCGTCGTGATCGCCCAGCGCCTGAAGAAGGCCGCCGATGCGGTCGGCGCCCATGCTGTTCTGAACGCTGCCGAGGCTGTCGAACGCGACGGTCCGGATGCCGGCCGGGTTGCCGCGATCGCTGCCCGGGTGATCGAAGCCGAAAACTTCATCCTGAAGCTCTGCCGCTGACGATTGCGCATTGCACAAGCATAGCTTGATGCAATGCAGCGGCCTGCTGCAAATTTGGCCGGCCGAATGTTGACTGCCTTGCGGTTTTGGGTGATGACTTCGCCGTTTTTTGCAATCGGCGAAGTCTGGACACCTCATCATGGCACAACTCACCATCATCGCTTTCGACGGCACGCGTTATGAACTCGCTGCGGACGAAGGATCCACGGTCATGGAGAATGCCGTGCGCAATTCCGTTCCCGGCATAGAGGCCGAATGCGGGGGCGCCTGCGCCTGCGCCACCTGTCATGTCTATGTCGACGAGGCCTGGACCGAAGGTCAGGCGCCGTCGGCGATGGAAAGACATGCTCGACTTCGCCGTCGGCATTCGGCCCAATTCCGTCTCTCTGTCAGATCAAGGTCACTGGCCTCGAGTAGTCTCGCCGTGCGCGTTCCGGCGCGGGCTGACGGAAGACAAAAAAGCTCGCTCATCGCCGGCGAGGGCGAGGCAGGGGCGCATCGCCATAACCGAGGCGAGGGAGGAGCACCTGTGGCACGGGATGCGCCAGGAGAACTCAGGAACCGTCTTCATGTGACCAACTGAACTTGATGACAGTTATATTTCAGAAAATGATCAAGTACCACGCCGAGAAATAGCCAGTTATTCACAGGCTCGCGCGCAAGTTTCACGCAAGCCCTGTGGCATTTTTGCCTGGCCGGCGGGCCGATACACCTCAATTCTTAGGGGAATTGCGCTTTGCTCGATATTCGAGAATGCGAATCATGCGTTTCTCGAAATTGACCGCTTCGACTCGGTCGAAATCCATCTGTGCGGCGTCATGGGCCGAGATGATCTTGTCGGTGGCTTGCGCCACCTTGGCCTGCATGGCCTCGCAGTTGCGTTGCGGGCGGAGCTTCTTCAGCGCCATTTCCAGCTTGCGCGCATACTGCCGGGCGATTTCGGCGTGACGCTCCTCGTGGCGCTTGATGTCGCTCGACAGGGCGTCCCAGATGAGCGCCAGATCGCCATGGGCCTTCTTGCGGTTCTTCCAGTTGGGCAGGATGATCCGGGTGTTGAGCGTCACATTGGTTTCGCCGATCCGGCATTGCCCGGCGGAATGCACATAGGTCAATTCTCCGCCGAACTTGATCTGCGTCGCACCCGGATGGCGTGAACCGCTGCTGCGGGTTTCCGGTCCGCGGCGCTCCAGTTCGCGGTCGAGATCCTCGGCCGTCGTGCCGCCGATCTGGAAATAGGAGACCGACTTGCGCACGATCGTCTCGGCCCTGGCTCCAGGACCCAAGCCGAATAGCAGTGCCGCAGCGGCGGTGAGGACGCTCAAACGGCGCGCAGTCTTCATTCTCGGTGTCCGTCGTGTTGAATTCGCCGCGACCTTGGGGCATAGGCTCTGAGAGTGCAATATCGGCGTGTGCGATTTTTCGCCGGAAGGGACAGCGCTGTGACCATCGGAACGAGCGCATACTGGCGGGCCGCCCACGGACGCGGCATTTCCCTCGAGTGCACGGGCAGGCGGCTGGCGATCGTCAACGTCACGCCCGATTCCTTCTCCGACGGCGGCCGGCCTTTCAGCGTCGACAAGGCGGTCGCGCATGCGCTTGGCTGTCTCGCCGACGGCGCGGATATCCTCGACATCGGCGGCGAGTCGACCCGGCCGGGCGCGGCGCCCGTCAGCCCCGCGGAAGAGCAGGACAGGGTGCTCCCGGTGATCGAGAGGTTGGCGCGCGAGACGGAGGCGCTGATTTCGATCGACACCTACCGTGCCGAGACGGCGCGCCTCGCCGTGGCCGCCGGCGCCCATATCATCAACGATGTCTATGGCCTGCAGAAGGAACCGGAGATCGCGGAGATCGCGGCATCGACCGGGGCCGGGCTCTGTATCATGCATACGGGCCGCGGACGCGAACGGCTGGCCGACGTTATCGCCGACCAGTTCGACTATCTCGAACGGTCGCTCACGATCGCCGCGGAAGCGAAGGTGGCGCGCGAGGCGATCGTGCTCGATCCCGGCTTCGGCTTCGCCAAGGAGACGGTCGAGGAGAACATGGCGCTGATGGCGCGCTGCGACGAACTGCTGGCGCTCGGCTATCCGCTGCTGGTCGGAACCTCGCGCAAGCGCTTCCTCGGCACGCTGACGGGCCGGGATGCCGGCGAGCGCGACGCCGCGACGGCGGCCACGACCGCACTGCTCAGGCTGAGGGGCGCTTCGGTTTTCCGGGTGCACAATGTCGCGATCAACCGGGACGCGCTGGCCGTCGCCGATGCTATGATCGCGGCACAACGAGAATCCGGCAAGGGACAGGCGCGATGACGGACGTCTACACGATCACTCTGAAGAACTGCGCGTTCTTCGCCCGCCATGGCGTCTATCCGGAGGAGGAGGTGCTCGGTCAGCGCTTCTACGTCGATGCCGAGTTCGATGTGTCGGCCGGAGCGGCTCTGGAGAACGACGCGCTGGAGGGTACGGTCGACTACGGCGTTGCCTTCATGGTGATCGAGAAGACCGTCACCAGCAGCCGGCATTTCCTGATCGAGGCGCTGGCGCTGACGATCGCCAAGGCGCTGTGTGCCCGGTTCCCGGAGATCATCCGGGCGAAGATCTCGGTGCGCAAGCCGAGCGCCCCGGTGCCCGGAATTCTCGACTATGTACAGGTGAGCGTTGAACATTTCCGTTGAGGACGACTGGCGCCCGGCCACGCTGGGGCTCGGGGGCAATATCGGTGACCCGGTCGCGGCCATGGGCCTGGCCTTGCGTCGTCTCGATGCCCGCGACGACTGCCGTGTTGCGGCCGTGTCACGGCTTTACCGCACGCCGCCCTGGGGCAAGACCGACCAGGCCGACTTCTACAATGCGTGCGCCGCGATCGAGACGAGGCTTCCGCCGCTCCGGTTGCTCGAAACCTGCCTCGACATCGAACGCGACATGAAGCGGGTGCGGACCGAGCGCTGGGGGCCGCGTACCATCGACATCGACGTCCTGACCTATGACGGCCTGGAGATCGACGAGCAGGCGCTGACCGTGCCGCATCCGCGCATGACGGAACGCGCCTTCGTGCTGATGCCGCTTGCCGACATCGCCGGCGATCTCAAGGTGAAGGGCAGGGCGGTCGCGGACTGGCTCGCCCAGACCAGTGCCGAAGGCATCATCGTTGCAAACGAAAACCGCGCCTGGTGGCGCGGTTGAGGGTAGGCGAGCGGGTGGGCAGGTGCCTGCAGCCCTGGCCGCGGCGCGTCAGTTCTTGACGGCGTAAGCGTCGACCTGGCGATTGAGCTTCAGGCCGATCACCGGGATCATGCGGTCCTCGACCTTGACCGAAATCGTGATGTTCATCGCGCTGTCGTTCTGCAGGCGGGCGACCATGGCGCCGTTGAGCTTGTTGCGGTTGATGCCCATGACCACGCGGTCGCCGGTCACGGCGCCGGACACGATGTCGAGGCCCTTGCCTTCGGCACCGTCGAGGAACTGGCCCTGATACTTGCCGCCGACTTCGGCGATCGTCGCCTTCATCGGCTGCGAGAAGACGCCGACGCGGCAGGTGCCGTCGAGCGTGATGCCGGTCAGGTTTCCGTCCGCCGGCAGGCCGGTAAGGCTGCAGGTGAACTTGGTGCCCTTGTACTTGCCGGCGACGATCTCGCCCGGACCTTTCCAGACCCCCGCAACCGACTGGAAGAAGCGCTTGTCGCGCGAGGCGGCATCGGCGATCGGTGCCGATACCGTCAAAGCGATGACGGACATGACGGCAATGCGGCCGACTGGCGAGAAGATACGGAGCGACATTGACTCTACCTTGGTACGAGCAACCAATAACCTGCCGTCAAACTAACGGGAGATGGTTAATGCATCCTTGCCCTAGACGCAAAAGAAGCCGTGGGCAACGGTAAATGCGCCTCTTCAGCCCCGCCTGGCGTCACTTCATGGGCTGCTCGGGCCTGCCTGTCATGCTGGGGGTGAGGTCGGAGATGAAATCGCCGATGCCCGGCCGCTTCACCGCGCGAAACGGCAGGGGTCGGCAGAGGTCCATGGCGGCGATGCCGATTCGCGCGGTCATCAGGCCGTTGATCACGCCTTCGCCAAGGCGTGCCGAGAGCCGCGATGCGAGCCCGTGGCCGAGGATCTGCTGGGCAAGGCCGTCGCCAACCGCAATCGATCCGGTGACGGCAAGGTGGGCGATGACGTCGCGCAGGAGCCGCAGCATGCCGATGGTGCCTGGCCGGCCGCCATAGAGCTCGGCCATGGCCCGCACCAAGCGGAAGACCTCGAACAGCACATAGGCCAGATCGACGATGGCGCGCGGGCTGATGGCGGTGACCACCGAGACGCGCTTCGATGCGCCGAGGATCAGGCCGCGGGCGCGGATGTCGAGCGGCGCCAGAAGCTCGCGTTCGGCCAGTTCGATCAGCTGCGGGGCATCAATGATGTCCTCTTCGCTCGCTTCGAGCGTGGCGCGGCCGCGCGCCGTTTCCGGGCGGGCGGAGACGAGCCGCATCAATTGCCGGACGACGGTGCGGGCGGCGGGCTTGCGCCCTTCCGCGGCGGCCTTTTCGGCGTCGGCCTTGAGGTTCTGCACCGCTTCGAGCCGGTAGAGGCCGACGACCTCGCGCGCCAGAAGCAGGAACAGGGCAAGCAGGCCGACGGCCAGCACCGCGAGCGCAGCATAGCCGAGCCAGTCCGAGCGGGCGAACAGGTCGCGGATCAGGCCGTCGAGCCACAGGCCGAAGGCCAGCGACAGCAGCAGGCCGAAGGCGCCGGCGGCGATCTT
>JAHRYZ010000189.1 GCA_020621905.1 Rhizobium sp. | reverse complement strand
CTGACCTGCCATTTTGATAAGGCTTCTTCCAGTGATCTGGAATCTGGACGTCGACAATGAATCCATCGTCAACGTCTATTGGCACAACCTCGATTTTCGTCGGGGCTGGCTTGATGTTGTCATGGATCACCATCTGGATGCGGTTGCACAGCTTCTCGCGGTCTCCGCTGAGAGGCTGATAGCTTTGCCACACTCCGTCTACTTCAACCACGCCGATGACGATGTGGCCGTGGCCTCCATTGAGAAACGCCACAACGTCGTCAAGAAACCGCTCCTTCCCGGACTTGCTCCCGTTCGGGTGTTTCTTGTCGAGATCTATTTCTCTCTTGAAGTCGTAATTCCTACTCTCCGAGATCTTCTTGCTTTCAATCAACTCTCTTGTCGGCACCAATGGCTTGGTCATGAAGCGTTCCTCTTTCGCTCATCCATGTTTTCATGGTTTGTTCCGTTGAGCAAGATGGTTGAATGTGGCCAAACACCTGAGTTGAATCACTCGAAATAAATGATCTCTTCGAACCTCACTGGCCCCTTTGCGAGGCCGATCCGCATCGCGGGCGTCATCTTGTCATCGCCCTTGGCGATGTAGTTGAAATAGGTTCGATAGATAGTGAGGCACTTCTCGACCATCTCCGGCGAATAGAAGCCATACAGGTACCATTTCCGGGAAGCACGCCGCGGGTACTGCGGCGCGCGCTCGAGGCCAGCGATGCTACGCCGGACCTGCATGAAGAAGCGGTCTACCTGGTGCAATGAGGTATCGTGGAATAGGCGTGCAATCTCCATGGCAGGGCGACTGCCGTCATCCGTCAGGAAGCGCACCTTCTTGCCTGGCTCCGACTTCTTGATGAACGGGTAAGGGATCTCTCTGGATCGTAGCTCCTCGCCTCGGCGGCGCCCCTTGAAGTAAGGCAGAACGCTGTTGTCGACGAAGTAGGCCAGCCAGGCCTGCAGCGGATGTAGATCTGGAAACTGCTCTTCAGCCTTCATCTTGAGCTTGGCCGCATCTGCGACTGCGGCATTCTTCTGATCGATCGTCGCACCCTTGTCGCAGGTTAGGATCGCAGCATCGAGCTGGCCGTTCAGGAACTTGTCCTTCCACGCGGCAAGGCACGCATTGGCTAAACCCGGATCGGCATCCAGGGAGAAATGAACGTGTCCAGACCTGCGCCCGATCAGGGCGTTCAGATACAGGAAATGGCCGAACATCAGGTAGTCGATGTGCACCATAGCCCTCTGGTTGGGAAGCTGGCGATCCCCCGTCATGTCCTCGGCTGCGTCTTGATCCTCGCGGACAGGTGCGAAAGTCCCAGGTTCCATCTGCAGCGCGGTGGCGTAGTCCTCGTAGTTCCAGAGGCGTGCGTACTCACGCATGGCAGGCTTCAGATCGAGATCACCGCATGCCTCTACGGCGCTCTGGATCTCGTTCGTATTGAACCGCGGATCGAGTTGGGGATGGCATGCAAGCACGTATCCGGTGTCGAGGCAACTCGATGCCAGTGCTCGGAACTGGATGGTCTTCCTGAGCTTCTTGGTGGGCCAATTGACCATGTAGTCCTGCATGTCGGTGGAGATCCGCATGCTTTGGAATTCCAGTTCTGGAAAACGTCGTTCCCGATCAGCCAGGAACTTCGTGCACTGGGCATGCAGGAAATCGATCTTGTCGTAGACAGTCTTCGGCGCGAGGCCCGTGATCTGCGCGATCTTGGAAATGCAGACTTTCCCTACGAGCATTTGAAAGACAGACTTGTTCTCGTGGGATGTCTTCTGTCGCTGGTGCGGTTTCCCGGATGAGAATGTCTTCGAACAGCATTTGCACTTGTATCGCTTGTCGCCCCTGGCGGTCCTGCCGTGCGGAGAATAAGATTCAGGGTGCGAATCAACGGGTTTGAAGTAGTTCGCGCAGGTCACGGTCGGGCAGTGAAGGCCACCTGGCGTCGCCAGTAGCTCAAGATGCCTGTCGAGTTCTTCGCTGACGGCGCGGTTGCTTTTGACGGCGCTGTGGGTACCGCAGGGGATGCAATACAGGGAATCGCCCGTGACGCGGTACATGGAACTGTCGTTGCCACGTCGTTTCCCGCGTTGGTCCTCGACCTCTGCTGGCTCACCGAAGTTGGAGCAGAGCGGATTTTTGCAGAAGTTGACGTTCACTCCGTTGAAGGAGTGGGGAAGACGTAACTTTTGACTTCCTTCAGATTTTTTAAGCAAGATAAAACCCCTCAGAGCGTTGTTCTCTAAGGGGTTTCCGAGGGACTTCAACTAAAAGTCCACATTTTGGTTAAGGGCTGGGGGCAGGGCCGGCTCTTTCGATTTCGTCATGGGTGCTGGTTCGGCTCAGGCGCGGCGGCGGAAGAGCTGCGATACCAGCGAGATGAGGAAGAGCACGATGAACACCAGGAACAGGATCTTGGCGATGCCTGCGGATGCACCGGCGATACCGCCGAAACCGAGCACACCGGCGATCAGGGCGACGACGAGGAAGACGAGTGCGTAGTAAAGCATGACGGTTCTCCTGATTTCGATGGCAGGGAAACGAAGCACGGGATGAATTGTTCCATGGCGAAAGTTCGAGAATGGCGCAACCGGATTTCCCCCTCGAAAAGCTTTGGAAAAATAACCGTTCTCTTACGGAACCTTCGGGCGGGACGACCGTTGGCAGGCGATGAGACACACAACCCCGTTGGAAAAGCATGACCAATTCCCCAAACGATCCATCAGCCAAGGAAAGACAGATCATGGCTGATTCACAGCCCGGCATTGCTACGCAGTTGCGCCAGCTCTACCAGTCGGTGCAGGATGAAGCGATCCCCGACCGGTTCCTCAGCCTGCTCGAGAAACTCGATCAGGCTGAGCAGCAGGCCGATCAGGCTCTTCGCATCAAGGATTCAGCGCAATGACTGAAGATGCCACGTCCATCGAACGCTCGTTCAAGCGGGATCTGCTCGCAGCCTTGCCGAATCTGCGTGCGTTTGCCGTGTCGCTCACGGGCCGCCATCACGTCGCCGACGACCTGGTGCAGGACACCATCATGAAGGCGTGGGCCAAGCAGGATCATTTCGAGCCGGGCACCAACATGAAGGCCTGGCTGTTCACCATTCTGCGCAACGAGTTCTATTCGCAGATGCGCAAGCGCGGCCGAGAAGTGTCCGACAGCGACGGCTTCTTCACGGCGCAGTTGTCGACCCATCCGCAGCAGTATGGTTCCCTCGACCTCCAGGACTTCAAGAAGGCGCTGGACCAACTGCCCAGCGACCAGCGCGAGGCGATCATTCTCGTCGGCGCATCCGGTTTCGCCTATGAGGAAGCCGCCGAAATCTGCGGCTGCGCGGTCGGTACCATCAAGAGCCGTATCAACCGTGCGCGCAACAAGCTGCAGGAAATTCTCGGCGTTAGCGGCGAAGGCGATTACGGTCCGGATGCCCACAGTTCCGCCGTCACCAAACGCGCCTTCGCCGTCTGAGGTTCAGGCCGACGCGCGCGTCGCCATCTTCACGGCGCGGATGAGTTCGTCTGCGAAGATGGGCTTTGCCACCACGGGGAAAGCCTGGATACCGGATGCTTCCGTGCCGACGTCGTCATAGGACGACAGGATGACGACAGCCGCGCCGCTTTCCTTCACCCGCCGCGCCCGCTCGAGATTGACGGAGGGGATCGGGGCACTGTCGAGAAGGACGGCGTCGAATTGATCGTCGCCGAGCTGCTGCTCGAGGCGGGCAAGCGGCACGATGGTAACGGTGCAGTCCAGGGCGTCGACGAGAATCTGTTCGACCTCCATCGCGATCAGGTATTGGTTCTCCGCAACGAGAACGCGCAGCGACGGGTTGGGCATGGCTGTTCCTTTTTTGCCAAAGTGCCTTATCGGTCGTTTGGCGAAGGAGGTCATTTAAATAAGACATGCCCGACCGGGCAGTGGCCGGTATTCCTCCGGCGCTGAAACAAGGGAACAGTGCATGGCAATCGACTCTCGCAAGAACCCGGTCCGTGTCAGCTGCTTCGAATGTCCCTTGCGCCAGAAGAAACACTTCCGCCCGTTCAGCGGCGAAGAACTGGACTTCGTGTCGCATTTCAAGCGCGGTGACCTCAACGCCGATGCGGGCGCGACCGTGATCGTCGAGGGCTCCCACAGTGCTCATCTTTATACACTACTGGAAGGTTGGGGCTTCCGCTACAAGATCCTCGAAGACGGCCGCCGGCAGATCCTGAACTATGTCGTGCCTGGCGACATGGTCGGGCTGCAGGGGGCGGTGATGGCCGAGATGCAGCATTCCGTCGAGGCGCTGACGCCCGTGACGCTGTGCGTCTTCGAGCGAAGCCGCCTGTTCAACCTGTTCGAGAAGCATGCGGGGCTCGCCTTCGACCTGACCTGGCTGGCCGCGCGCGAGGAGAGCATTCTCGACGAGCACCTGCTCAGCGTCGGAAGGCGCACGGCGACCGAACGTGCGGCCTATCTGCTGGCCTTCCTGTTCGAGCGCGGGCGAAACGCGGGCCTGCTCGACGAGGACCGTCGGCACGTACCGGTCACCCAGATGCATGTCGCCGATACGCTCGGCCTTTCGATCGTCCATACCAACAAGACGCTGCGCAAGCTGGCCGAGCGCGGCCTGATACAGTGGCTCGACCGGGGCTGCGAGGTCCTCGACCCTCAGGGGTTGCAGGCCGTGGCGAACTGGAATCCCGGCACGCCACGACTGCGACCCCTCATCTGAGGTCTTCGCGGGGTCCGCGGCGGCGCAAAAAAAACGCCGGTGGTGAAGCCGGCGGTTGCTTCTGTCGTCCGGTGCTCCGGTCAGGCGACCACGAGCACGCCGGCGAACAATGCGATGATGAAGATCACCAGCACGATGAAGATCAGGATTTTCGCAATCCCGGCCGAGGCGCCGGCAACACCGCGAAAGCCGAGAAGGCTGGCGACGGCGGCAATCGCCAGGAAGATCAGAATCCATTGCAGCATGATGCTCTCCATTCTTTTTTGACCGCTGGATGAACCGTCGAAAGGCGAATTTGTTCCATTCGGGCCGCAGGCTTAGGGAGCGCCAATCGCCGCAGAAGACAGTCGATGTGAATTATTCGTTGACGGAGCCGTATCATCCGCGCGAAACCCTCACATGAGGGGGAAAGTGGGCTGGACAGCGTTGTCGCATTCTGCTCGTTTTCACGCCGAAATTGTTCGACTTTGGCCTAATGCGAGATGGGAGACAGGTTTGAAGATCGGTTCGCCACGGGAGTTGTTTGCGGGGGAGGCACGCGTCGCGATGACCCCCGACAGCGCGCTTCAGCTGAAAAAGCTGGGCTATGACTGCATCATCGAAAGCGGAGCCGGCAAGGCTGCCGGGTTTTCCGACGACGCCTACCGCGTCGCCGGCGTCGAGGTGGTCGAGGGTGCCGAGGCGCTCTATGCCAGCGCCGACGTGATCGCCAAGGTGCGTCCGCCGGAGACGGTGGAAGTGGAGCGTCTGTCTTCGGGCAAGACGCTGATTTCCTTCTTCTACCCGGCCCAGAACAAGGAGCTTCTGGAACGCGCCAGGGAGAAGGGCGCCAACGTCATCGCCATGGACATGGTGCCGCGTATTTCCCGCGCCCAGAAGATGGACGCGCTCTCCTCTATGGCCAATATCGCCGGCTATCGCGCGGTGATCGAGGCCGGCAATAATTTCGGCCGCTTCTTCACCGGCCAGGTGACGGCGGCGGGCAAGGTTCCGCCGGCCAAGGTGCTGGTCATCGGCGCCGGCGTCGCCGGTCTTGCCGCGATCGGCACGGCGACCTCGCTCGGTGCCATCACCTACGCCTTCGACGTGCGTCCGGAAGTGGCCGAGCAGATCGAATCGATGGGCGCCCAGTTCGTCTATCTCGAGTTCGAAGCGACTCAGGACGGGGCGGCGACCGGCGGCTATGCAGCGCCTTCCTCGCCGGAATTCCGCGAGAAGCAGCTGGCCAAGTTCCGCGAACTCGCGCCCGAGATCGACATCGTCATCACCACGGCGCTGATCCCCGGCCGCGACGCGCCGAAGCTCTGGCTTGCCGACATGGTGGCTTCGATGAAACCCGGCTCGGTGGTCATCGACCTTGCCGCCGAACGCGGCGGCAATTGCGACCTGACGGTGCCGGACCAGAAGATCGTCTCGGAGAACGGCGTGACGATCGTCGGCTATACCGACTTCCCGAGCCGCATGGCGGCCCAGGCCTCGACGCTTTACTCGACCAATATCCGCCACATGATGACGGACCTCACCCCGGCCAAGGACGGCATGATCGTCCATAACATGGAAGACGACGTCATCCGCGGCGCGACCGTTGCCAAGGACGGCGAGATTACCTATCCGCCGCCGCCGCCGAAGATCCAGGCGATTGCCGCGGCCAAGCCGAAGGAAAAGGTCAAGGAACTGACGCCGGAGGAAAAGCGGGCCAAGGAGTCGCCGCCTTCAAGGCCAACCCGCACCAGGTCGGCCTTCTGGTGATCGGCGCTGTGCTTTGGTCGGGCCTGTCGCCGACGAATTCAGGCCATTTATCGTCTTCGTGCTCGCCTGCTTCATCGGCTTCTCGGTGATCTGGAATGTCAGCCACTCGCTGCACACGCCGCTGATGGCGGTGACGAACGCCATTTCCGGCATCGTCATCATCGGCGCGCTGCTGCAGGTCGGGTCGGGCAACTGGCTCATCGTCATCCTGGCCGCGCTTTCGGTGCTGATCGCCACGATCAACATCGTCGGCGGCTTCCTCGTCACCCGGCGCATGCTCGCCATGTTCCAGAAGTCTTGAGGGGGATAGGGTCATGACGATCGGTATCGTTTCCGCCGCCTATATCGCTGCGGCCGTTCTATTCATCCTCTCGCTCGGCGGGCTTTCCGGCCAGGAAAGCGCCAAGCGCGCCGTCTGGTACGGCATTGTCGGCATGGGGCTCGCCGTTGCTGCCACCGTCTTCGGACCGGATGTCGGCAACTGGTTCGTCATCCTGGTGATGATCGCCGGTGGCTCCGTGCTCGGCTATTACGTCGCCTCGCGCGTGCAGATGACCGAGATGCCGCAGCTGGTCGCGGCGCTCCACTCCTTCGTCGGCCTTGCCGCCGTGTTCATCGGCTACAATGCCGAGCTCGAACTCGGCCGGGTCGCCGCCATGGACGAGACGGCGCGGCATGCGCTGACCGGCTTTGCCGCCGTTCTGGCGCACAAGCTGGCCGACCCGAGCGGTGCTCTGGTCGCCATCCTCAAGGTCGAGGTCTTCCTCGGCGTGTTCATCGGTGCGGTCACCTTCACCGGCTCCGTCGTCGCCTTCGGCAAGCTGGCCGGCAAGGTCGACGGCAAGGCGAAGAAGCTGCCGGGCGGGCACATGCTCAATGCCGGCGCAGCGATCGCCTCGCTGATCCTGCTGGTGATGTATTTCAACGGCGCGGGCATCTGGGCCGTCATCCTGATGACGCTGCTCGCCTTCTTCATCGGCTATCACCTGATCATGGGCATCGGCGGCGCCGACATGCCGGTGGTGGTGTCATGTCAACAGCTATTCGGGCCGCGGCGATCAGCTTCACGCGCGGCGATCTTGATCGTCATGGCGCTGGTCAGCTCCTCGGGTGATCCTCTCCCTCCCATCATGTACCGGCGATGACCGCTCCTCGCTCGGTCATCCTCGGCAGCTGGCGGCGGCGGGTCCGGCGATGGAGATCGAGGTGAACAGGTGGCGATCGACGCCGAGAGCGTCGCGGCGGCGCTCAACGAAGCCGACTCGGTCATCATCGTGCCCGGCTACGGCATGGCGGTCGCGCAGGCACAGCAGGCGGTGTCGGAGCTCACCCGCAAGCTGCGCGCCTCGGGCAAGACCGTCCGTTTCGCCATCCATCCGGTCGCCGGTCGCCTTCCGGGCCACATGAACGTGCTGCTGGCCGAGGCCAAGGTTCCTTACGACATCGTCCTGGAAATGGACGAGATCAACGAGGACTTCCCCTCGACCGACGTCGCCATCGTCATCGGCTCGAACGACATCGTCAATCCGGCCGCCCAGGAAGATCCGAACTCGCCGATCGCCGGCATGCCGGTGCT
>JAHRYZ010000188.1 GCA_020621905.1 Rhizobium sp. | reverse complement strand
GGTCAGGACGGCGATCGCCGCGATCAGCATCACGGTTGCCGACCTCTTCTTGGTCTCTGTGCCTTCGGCCTGTTCCATCTGCCCTGCCGTTCCTTCCAGCTTGCCGGTTTGCGCGCGTCAGATCGGCGAGAACAGGTCGACGACCTGCTGGCCGACCGGCGGCTGCTGGACTTCCGTCAGGCGACCGCGGCCGCCATAGGAGATGCGTGCTTCGGCGATCCGCTCGTAGGAGATCGTGTTGTCGGCATCGACATCCTGCGGGCGGACGATACCGGCGACGTTCAGGATACGAATCTCGTGGTTGACGCGGACTTCCTGCGAGCCGCTGATCAGGAGATTGCCGTTCTCGAGGATGCCGGTGACGACGGCCGCGACCAGAAGCGTCAGCTTCTCCGATCGTTCGGTCGACCCCTTGCCCTGCGTGCTGGTGTCGGAGCCTGAACCGAGCTCGCCGGTCGTTTCCGGCGGCTTGTAGCCGAAGAAATCCGCACTCGTCGACCAGTTCATGCCGCTCTTGTTGGTGCGGCTGCGGTCGGTCTCATTCTCGAAGGACGCCTTGTCGTTGATCTGGATGTTGACCGTCAGGATGTCGCCCACGTTCAGCGCACGAGCGTCCTTGAACAGCGCCGACTGGCTGTCGCTCCACAGCGAATAGCCGCTCGCCATGGCGCGCGGCTGCTTCGGATAAAGCGCCATCTGCGGCGTCTGGCTGTAACGCAGGCCGCTGCCGATCGGGCTCATCGACGGTGCGTTGCCGATTTCCTTCAGGGTCTGGCTCTGGCATCCGGCGAGGAAGAGGACGGCCAGGACTGCCGGGGAACGCTTGATCATGACGGGTCCTTCGAAGTATTCGGATCGGCGGCACTCGACATGATGGCCGCGACCATGGCCGCCTTTTGGGCTTCCATTTCGCTGAGGATGAGGCTCGACTGGCGGGCCGGAAGTTTCATGATGACGGCGGCGGCGAGGATCGGATCGATCTCCTCGAGCTGCGGTGCCGCCGCATCAGGCTTCATCTTCTTGTAGATCTCGACGAGATTGCCTTCCGCCTGCTTCATGAACGCGTTGCGACGGGTCAGCCAGTCTTCGTATTCGGCGCGGCGCTGCTCGAGCACGGCGATGCGCTTGTCGACGTCGGCCTGGAGCTTTTCCAGTTCCTGCTTCTGCAGCAGGTAGCGCTGGTCGCGCGCCGGGTCGGCGATGCTGGTGCAGAACTGCTGGATCTCGGCCTGCGACGCCGTATCCGGGGCAGGCTTCTGCTCCTGGGCGCTGCCGGAGGCCAGCGGCAGAAGCGCCATGCCGGCGACCAGCTAGAGGTTGCGCGGGCGGAGTGAGAAAATGGTCGAGGTCATGGACGTCATTGCAGGACAAGCTCCGCTTGCAGGGCGCCGGCGGACTTGATGCCCTGCAGGATGGCGATGATGCCGTCTGGCTTCACGCCGATATTGTTGAGGCCGCTGACGAGCGTGCGTAGATCGGGCCCGTCGACGATGGCGACGTTGCCGCCCTCCTTCTGGGCCAGGATGTCGGTCTGGTCCTGCACCGCGGTCTGGCCGCGGGAGAAGGGCTCAGGCTGGATGATCTGCGGCGTCTCGGTGACCTGGACGGTCAGCGTTCCATAGCTGACGGCGACCTTCGAGACGCGAACCTCGGCGCCGATGACGATCGTGCCGGTGCGCTCGTTGATCACGACCTTCGCCGGTGAATCGGTTTCGACCATCAGGTTCTCGATGTCCGCCATCAGGCGGGCGAGATCGGCGGCGCGGGGCTTCTGCACGATCACTTCCTGGCTGTCGCGTGCCTCGGCGATCGGCGCGCCGAAAGCGGCGCGCGCGAACGCGTTGACCGTATCGGCGATGCGGATGGAGGTGGTGAAGTCGGGGTTGCGCAGTTGCAGGACGAGATTGACCGAATCCTTGAACTTCGACGGCAGCTCACGCTCGATGATCGCGCCGTTCGGCACGCGGCCGGAGGTCGTGATGCCTTCCTGGAGATTGGCAGCCTGCCCCTGGGCATTGAAGCCCGAGACGATGACCGAGCCTTGCGCCACCGCATAGATCTGGCCGTCGGCGCCGGTGAGCGAGGTCATGACCAGCGTACCGCCGCGCAGCGACGTGGCGTCACCCAGCGAGCTGACGGTCGCGTCGATGCGGCTGCCGGGGCTCGAGAATGGCGGCAGCGTCGCGGTCACCATGACGGCGGCGACGTTCTTGGCGTTGGACTGGCCGCCCTGCGTCGAGATGCCGAGGTTCTGCAGCATGGCGCGCATCGACTGCTCGGTGAACGGCGAGGAGCGCAGGCTGTCGCCCGAGCCCTGCAGGCCGACGATCAGACCATAGCCGATCAGCTGGTTGTCGCGACCCGACTGCAGGGAGGCGATGTCCTTGATGCGCGAACCTGCGGCTTCGGCGCCGATGATGGGCCAGAGCAACGCCGCCAGAGCGACGAGCGCGATCCTGCGCAAGCGGAAAGTCTTCATTTCGCCATCACCTGTACTGTTCCGTCCGCCAGCACCGTGCCGGTGACGATGACGCCGGAATCGAGATTGCGGACCTTGATGACGTCGCCCACCGACGCGTCGGAGAGCGGCGTGCCGGAGGCGGAGATCGTCATGCTGCCGAGCGTGAAGGTCAGCCGGATGTTGGCGCCGCGGTTGATCGCATAGGGCGGTCTCAGGCTGGCGACGGGAATGGTCCGTCCCGGCAGCAGCGTGCGCTTGGAGATCATGCCTTCGACCTCGGAGATCGACTGCGCATAGCCGCCGGCAATGTTCGGATTGGTGACAGCGACTTCCTCGAGCTGCGACGCAGTCAAGGTTTCGCCGGGATAGACCGTCTGGGTCGGCACCACCGCGAAGGCCTGAGCGTGCGCGGCTTGCGGTGTTGCCCACAGGGAAGCGGCGACGGTCGTCGCGACCGCCCCACTCACCAGGTATCTCGTGATCCGGCGAAACGTCATGTTTGCCTGCCTCCGTCCTTACTTCAGATTTTTGCTGACGATCTGAGCCATCTCGTCGGCGGTCTGGATGACCTTGGAGTTCATTTCGTAGGCGCGCTGGGCGGAGATCATGTCGGTGATCTCCTTGACGGAATCGACGTTCGACGATTCCAGGTAGCCCTGCTTGATGTAGGCAAAGCCCGGATCTTCCGGCGCCGCGACGATGGCTTCGCCGGAGGCTGCGGTCTGCGCGAACAGGTTGTCGCCGAGCGGCTTCAGTCCTGCCTCGTTGGCGAAATTGGCGATCGTCAGCTGGCCGAGATCGGTGAAGTCGGCGCTGTTGCCGATACGGGCCGAAACCTGGCCGGTGCGCGAGACGACGACCTCGCTGGCGTCCTGCGGCACGGTGATGCCGGGAACGACGGCGTAACCGTCGATCGTCACCAGCTGGCCGTCGGCATTGGTGTTGAAGGCGCCGGAGCGGCTGTAGAGCGTCGTGCCATCGGGAGATTCGATCTGGAACCAGCCTCGGCCGACAAGCGCCATGTCGAGCTCGTTCGAGGTCTGGGCGAGTTCGCCCTGCGTGTGGATGTTGCGCACCGCGGCAGTCTGCACGCCGAGACCGATGTTGGCGCCTTCCGGCACGATCGCCCCGGTTGCGCGGTTCGGCACGCCCTGGGCCCGCTCGGTCTGGTACAGCAGATCGGCGAACTCGGCGCGCGCACGCTTGTAACCGGTCGTGTTGATGTTGGCGATGTTGTTCGCAATGACCTCGAGATTGGTCTGCTGGGCATCCATGCCCGTGGCTGCGATGGCGAGAGCTCTCATGTCTTCGTCCTCAAATTCGCTAGATCTGCATTTTCGTTATGTCGAGATAGGCCGAGACGATCTTGTCGCGGAGCGCAATCGCCGTCTGCAGGGACTGTTCCGCGGCCAGCACGGCATCGACGACCTCGCGGGTGTCGGCCTTGCCGGTGAGCCCCTCGAAGGAGGTGACTTCCGCCTGCTTGATGTTGTGCATGGCCGAGGTCGCCATGTCGCCAAGCACGCTGGCGAAGCTGACGCCGGTCATGCTGCCGGGCGTCGCACCGACGGTGGTGGTCGTCGAGGAGACGGCGTCGGTGGCGATGCTGTCGAGCCCTGTGACCTTGGAGAGCGAGCCGACGTTCTGGATTTGATCGATCATTGCGAGGCCTTCAGAAGGGAAATGGTCTGGGACAGCAGCTCACGGGTCTGCTTGATGGTCTGGAGATTGGCTTCGTAGGTGCGGTTGGCTTCCCGCATGTCGCCCATCTCGATCAGGATGTTGACGTTCGGCATCTTGACGACGCCGTTCTCGTCGGCGGCCGGATGGCCCGGCTCGTATTCCTCGATGTAGTCGGAATCATCGACGCCGATCGTCTTGACCTTCACCACGTCGGTGCCGCTTGCACGGTCGAGTTCGGTACCGAAGGTCACCGTCTTGCGGCGATAGGGATCGGCACCGGGCGTGTCACCGGTCGAGCGGGCGTTGGCGATGTTTTCGGAAACGATGCGCAGACGGGTGGACTGGACTTCCAGTCCGCTGCCGGCGATCTTGAGGGCTGCACTCAAAGGGTCTGTCATTTTATCTCTTCACCGTCATCAGCATCATGCGATGGAAGGAAGCGACGAGGTTCGTATTGAGCTCGTGCTGCCGCTTGATCTCGCCGGTCTTGGTGAGCTCCTCGGCGATCGAGACCGAATTGCCGGACTCCTGCATGCCGATCTCGTCGTTGAGCTCCGACTCCTTGACCTCGATATTTTCGTCGCTGAGGTCGCTCAGCGCCATGTGATTGGGATTGGTCCGCGCCATCTGCACCGTCGTCGTGGTATCGAGGACGGCGCTGAAGGGGGTGATGTCCTTGGCCAGGTATTTCGGGGTGTTGGCGTTGGCAATATTGCTCGCCACAACCTCCTGACGTACAGATAGCCAGTCGGCCTGTCTGGCTGCCAGTTCGAAAAGCTGGATGGGTTGCATGGACTGTTCTCCGCCATTTTCTGTCCCGAACCTAGAGCGGTAAACTTGCGTGGGACTTACGGAGGGGAAGATCGGGGATTTCCGGCCACGGGCCGACAAGGAGGCATGCGGAACCCATGTCGTTCACGAACCGGAAAGAGGCCGGCGAGCAACTCGCCAACGCGCTGGAGCGCTTCCGCAAGGAAGACACGGTGGTCATCGCCCTGCCCAGGGGCGGTGTGGAGGTGGCTCTACCGATCTGCCGGCGCCTCAAGGCGCCGATGACCCTGCTGTTGGTGCGCAAACTCGGCCTGCCCGCACAGCCGGAGCTCGCCATGGGAGCGATCGTCGATGGCGAGAAACCAGTCACCGTCCGCAACGAAAACGTGATCGGCTTTTCGGGCGTCGGTCAGGATGAGTTCGACGCGGTTGCTGCCCGGGAACTGATGGAGATCCACCGGCGAAACAAGCTCTACTTCGGTGGCCGGGATCCCGTGCCCATTGAAGGACGCGTGGCGATCGTCGTCGATGACGGCATTGCCACGGGGGCGACGGTCAGGGCCGCCATCAAGGGTCTGAAGGCCAGGAACCCCGCCAGGATCGTGCTCGCAGTGCCGGTCGCCTCGCAGGAGGCGCTGGACATGCTGAGGGACGAGGTCGACGAGGTCGTCGTGCTCGAGGGCCTGAGCGCCCTCGGTGCGATCGGGTTCAGCTACCAGGATTTTCCGCAACTCACCGATGCCGACGTGATCGCGGCGCTCAACGAGGCGGACACGGCGCGAAAGAGGCCTTGACCGGCGAATGTTCGCCGGGCTTTCCGATCAGTCGTTCTGGTAGACTTCGCCGGTCGAGGTGACGATCACCCACTTGCCGTCACGCTGTTCGAGCGTCGCCACCCGGCTGTTGTCCGGCAGGATCGAGCCGACGCGAACCATGTACATGCCCGAATTGTCCTCGATCAGCGCGCGCCCGTTGGCGACGTGCAGCAGGCGGAAGCCGCTGCGGCCGGGGAAAGGCTGGGCTTCGGGCATTTCGTCGCCCGCGAGCTTTTCCGCCCCGAGCTTCGAGACCGTGGCGGTCACCAGCGGATCGACCGCCGTGCCGGTCGACTCTCCGCCGCCCTCGTCGTCATTGTCGACCATCGCCAGCGGCGAAACGCTGAAAACGTTGCGACCGGGGCCTTCGGGAAGGTCGCGGGTGTGCTTCCAGTCGGCCACCTGGATGCCGAACTTCTCTTCGTTGAAGAACACGTACCAGGGAAAAAAGGCCGCCGCGCAGGCGAGCGCCACCCCGGTTATGCCGAGCACGCGATCGGTCATCGAAGTCCGGTTGCGTGCCGAAGGCTTCGGCGGCGCTATAGGTTCGTCGGCGTCGAAATCGGTCACGGTCACCCTCTCGTTCTTGCAGCCGCGGCGGGCTGGTTGCCGCCCTGGGCGGCCTTCAACGCATTTGCCAGATCGGCATAGGCATCGGCGGCCGGCCTTTCGCCGGGCGTCTGTTTCAGGACTTCATAGATCACCGGCACCTGCTTGATCGCCATGTCGAGGTCGGCGTCGCTGCCGGGGCGATAGCCACCGATGAGGCGCAGGTCGCGGGTTTCCTCGAAGCGATGGATCAGCGCCTTCAGCCGCGAGACGAGCTTTTCCTGCTCGCCCGTCCAGGCCTTGCGCGCCAGTCGCGAGATCGAGGTGAGCGGATTGATCGGCGGATAGCGGCCCTCGTCGGCCAGGCTGCGGTCGAGCACGATGTGCCCGTCGAGAATGCCGCGGGTGGAGTCGGCGATCGGATCGTTGTGATTGTCGCCGTCGACCAGGATGGAGATGATCGCGGTGATCGTACCGGTCCCCTCCTCGCCGGGGCCGGCGCGCTCCAGAAGCCGCGGCAGCTCGGTGAAGACCGAGGCCGGATAGCCGCGCGCGATCGGTGGTTCGCCGGCGGCGGTCGCCACTTCGCGGATCGCGTGGGCGAAACGGGTGACGCTGTCGACGATGAACAGCACGTTCTCGCCCTGGTCGCGGAAATGCTCGGCAATGGTGATCGCGGTCAGCGGCGCCATCTTGCGCAGCATCGGGCTTTCGTCGCTTGTCGCGACGACGGCCACGGATTTCGCCATGTTCGGGCCGAGCGTGTCCTCGATGAATTCGCGCACTTCACGGCCACGTTCGCCGACCAGCGAGATCACCACCTTGTCGAAGGCATCGGCGCGCGCCAGCATCGAGAGAAGCGTGGACTTGCCGACGCCGGAGCCGGCGAAGATGCCGAGACGCTGGCCGAGGCACAGCGGAGAGAAGAGATCGATCGCCCGGACGCCGGTGCGAAAGCCCTTCTCGACGCGGCTGCGGGTCATGGACGGCGGGGCACTGTTGGAGATCGCGCGGCGAACGGCGCCCGGCGAAAGCGGCGCACCGCCGTCGATCGGATCGCCGAGCGCGTTGATGGTGCGGCCGCACCAGCTGTCGTCGGGAGCGATGCGGAAGGCGCCCTTGCGGATCACCACGTCATGGATGCCGATCGGCTCCCCCGGCTCGATCGGGCAGACATAGGCGAGGTCCGGCTCGACGCGGATGACTTCGCCCAGATGGATGCCGGTCCGGCTGCGGTGGGCGACGAACTCGCCAAGCCGCAGGTGGCGCGACAGACCCGAGACCGTGTAATGGCCGGCAGCGATCGTGCGGACGTGCCCGCCATGGGTGACGGAATATTCCGGATTGGCATAACGGGCTGCGAGCCCGGCCATCTGGGTGAGTTTTGGGGACAGCTCGGGCATCTGCGACATCTCTTCCGCCAGACATTGAAGACTTCAGGTTCAGCTCGATCCGCCGAGAACCTTGATGGCGTTGCTGAGCGAGGACTCGCTGTCGCGCATCAGCGAACTGATGCTTTCGAAGGCGCGGTTGACCTGGATGAGCTGGGTCATTTCGCCAATGCCGTTGACATTGGAATTCTCGAGATAGCCCTGCATGATGGACACTTCCGGATTGTCCACGACCGGCTGCGGCTGGTCCACCATCGAGACGCCACTGTTTTCGTAGCGGACGAAGCCCTTGGAGATGTCGGCGGTGAAGAGGCCGATGGTCGCGACCTGACGGTCGTCCTGGATGACCTTGCCGTCGGCGCCGACCGTCGGCGGGCCGCCCGCGCGGTTGAGCTGGATCGGCGCACCGCCGGCGTCGAGCACCGGATAGCCGCGGACCGAGACCAGTTCGCCGGTTTCCTTCATGGTGAAGCGG
>JAHRYZ010000187.1 GCA_020621905.1 Rhizobium sp. | reverse complement strand
CGCGGTGTCGCATCCTCGCTGGTCTTCACCACCGGCCACGACCTCCATGGCGAGACCCTGCCCGACTGGGCGCGGCTGGCGCTGTCGGGCGCCACGGTCGCCGTCTACATGGGCCGCAGCAATGCCGCCTCCGTCGCCTCCCGCCTGATGGCGTCCGGGCTTTCCGAAGACACGACCGTCGCTGTTGTCGAGAATGCCGGCCGCCGCGACAGCCGCCTCATGCACGGCACGCTGGCCGAGCTGCCGGCGCTCGAGGCGCGCGACGAACTCAAAGGCCCGGTGATGGTGATCATCGGCGATGCCGTCGCCGGCGGCAATTTTACCCGTTCCGAACCGCTGCGCGGCACGATCGCCAGCCTTGCCCCTTTCGAGAGGACATGACATGGCAGACAAAGTACTGACCGCCAACCGCCTGGGCGACGGCATCGCCGTCTGGCTCGACGCCAACGGCCGGTGGACCGAAAAGCTGCAGGATGCCTTCGTGGCCCGCCATGCCGAAGCGGTCGCGGCCATCGAGGATGCCGGACGCAAGGCCTTTACCAGCAACCTGGTTCTCGACGTCAACGTCATCGAGGTCGAGGAAAAGGGCGGTCTGCTGCGGCCCTTGCGTCTTCGCGAGCGTATCCGCGCCGAAGGCCCGACCATTGCCTATGCGGACGGCCACGGTTTCGCCGATCCCGCCTTCATTGCCGCCTGAGGATTTCCATGTACCGCTATGATGAATTCGACCACGCCTTCGTTTCGGCCCGCGTCGAGCAGTTCCGCGACCAGGTGACCCGCCGTCTCGCGGGCGAGATCGCCGAGGACGCGTTTCGCCCGCTGCGCCTGATGAACGGCGTCTATCTGCAGCTGCACGCCTACATGCTGCGGGTCGCCATTCCCTATGGCACGCTGAATTCGAAGCAGATGCGCATGCTCGCCCACATCGCCCGTCGCTATGACCGGGGATACGGTCATTTCACCACCCGCCAGAACATCCAGTACAACTGGCCGAAGCTGTCGGATACGCCGGACATCCTGGCCGAACTGGCAAGCGTCGAGATGCACGCGATCCAGACTTCGGGCAACTGCATCCGCAATGTGACGGCCGACCATTTCGCCGGCGCGGCCGCCGACGAGGTCGCCGATCCGCGCCCCTATGCGGAAATCCTGCGCCAGTGGTCTTCCATCCATCCGGAATTCTCCTTCCTGCCGCGCAAGTTCAAGATCGCGGTGACCGGCGCGCCGCGCGACCGTGCCGCGATCCAGGTGCACGACATCGGCCTGCATCTGAAGAAGAACGAGGCCGGCGAGCTGGGCTTTGCCGTCTATGTCGGCGGCGGGCAGGGGCGCACGCCGCTGGTTGCCAAGCTGATCCGCGACTTCCTGCCGGAAGAGGACCTGCTGACCTATGTGACGGCGATCGTGCGCGTCTACAACCTGCACGGCCGGCGCGACAACAAGTACAAGGCCCGCATCAAGATCCTCGTGCACGAGACGGGCGTCGAGGAAGTGACGCGCCAGGTGGAGGCCGAGTTCCAGCAGATCCGCGAGAGCGAACTGAAGCTGCCGGAAGGCGACATCCGCGCGATCGAGACCTATTTCGCACCGCCGGCTCTGCCCGACCGCGCCGATGGCTGGGAAGCGCTTGCCCGCGCCAAGAAGGCCGACGGCGCCTTTGCCGCCTGGGCCGCCCAGAACGTGCAGCCGCATCGCCATCCGGACTACGGCATGGTGACGATCTCGCTGAAACCCATCGGCGGCACGCCGGGCGATGCCAGCGACGTTCAGATGGACGTGGTCGCCGACGTCGCCGAACGGCTGGCCTTCGACGAGATCCGCGTCAGCCACGAGCAGAACCTGATCCTGCCGCATGTGGCGCTCGGCGATCTCTATGCCGTCTACCAGGCGCTGGAGGCTTCCGGCCTTGCCACGGCCAATGCCGGGCTGATCACCGACATCATCGCCTGCCCGGGGCTCGACTATTGCGCGCTGGCCAATGCCCGCTCGATCCCGGTCGCGCAGGAAATCTCGATACGCTTCGGATCGCCCGAGCGGCAGGCCGAGATCGGCGAGCTGAAGATCAAGATCTCCGGCTGCATCAACGCCTGCGGCCATCACCATGTCGGCCATATCGGCCTGCTGGGGGTCGAGAAGAAGGGTGCCGAGCTCTACCAGATCACGCTTGGCGGCTCGGGCGACGAGAACACTTCGATCGGCGAGATCATCGGCCGCGGCTTCGAGCCGGAGCGTGTGACTGATGCCATCGAAACGATCGTCGACACCTATCTCGGCCTGCGCCTCGAACCGAAGGAAACCTTCATCGACGCCTATCGCCGCGTCGGTCCGAAGCCCTTCAAGGAAGCCCTTTACGGCCAGACGGCCGAAGCGGCCTGAGAAATGGACAAGATGACCAAGATCTGGAACCAGTCGGGTTTCCTCGACAGCGACACCTGGGTGATCGAGACGGACGAGATCAAGGCGGGCGAGGGCGAACGCGCCGTCGTCGGTCTCGACGTCTTCCTCGACGCCGTGGAACACAGCAACGAGAACGGCTTCGGCGTGCTGCTGAGGCCGGCGGACGACGTCGCAAGGCTTGCGCCGCATCTCGACCGCATTGCGCTGGTCGCGATCAGCTTTCCGGCCTTCAGCGACGGCCGCGGTTTCAGCCAGGCGACGCTGCTCCGCCAGCGCCTCGGCTTTGCCGGTGAGGTCCGGGCGGTCGGCGACGTGCTGATCGACCAGGTGCCGCTGATGCTGCGCACCGGGTTCACCAGCTTTGCCGTATCCAATCCGGTGGCGCTGGCGCGCCTGGCGGAGAATCGGCTGCCGGGCATCGCCGAACGCTACCAGCCGAGCGCCGTGCCCTCGACCGAGGCCGACGGTTTCAGCTGGCGCCGGATCGGCGGCCGAGGGGCGTAAAATATAAGAATGTCGAGATGTATTTGGGCTGAATTGACGGAGGTCAAGGAAAGCCGATCCCGACTGAGGCATCCGATAGAGGCGACGAAACGCTGGACGCGGCTAAATGCCGGCTTTTTCCGCTGCGAGACTTGCGGTATAGGGCTGCCAGCGAAAGTCAGTCAGGCGACCATAGGAACCAAAGACGCATGAATGCTCCCGTCAAAACCGAGAATGCGGAACTGATCGTCCCGGAAGGCGTCTATGCCGAGACCGTGCTCAGCGTGACGCACTACACCGACCGGCTGTTCCGCTTCCGCATGACGCGGCCGCCCGGCTTCCGCTTCCGCTCCGGCGAGTTCGCCATGATCGGCCTGATGGTCGACGGCAAGCCGATCTACCGCGCCTATTCGATCGCCAGCCCGTCCTGGGACGACGAACTGGAATTCTTCTCGATCAAGGTTCCCGACGGTCCGCTGACCCAGCACCTGCAGAAGATCAAGCCCGGCGACCGCGTGCTGATGCGCAAGAAGCCGACCGGCACGCTGGTGCTTGACGCGCTGACGCCCGGCAAGCGGCTCTACATGTTTTCGACTGGCACCGGGATTGCCCCTTTCGCCAGCCTGATCCGCGATCCGGAAACCTATGAAAAATTCGAGGAAGTGATCCTCACCCACACCTGCCGCGAAGTGGCCGAGTTGCAGTACGGCTTCGATCTCGTCAACGAGATCAAGGCGGACGAGATGCTGAGCGAGATCGTCGGCGACAAGCTGAAGCACTATGCGACGGTGACCCGCGAGGACTATCCGTTCCAGGGCCGCATCACCGATCTGATGGAGAGCGGCAAGCTCTACACGGATCTCGGCGTGCCGCCGCTCGATCCGGCGATCGACCGCGGCATGATCTGCGGTTCGACGGCGATGCTCAAGGACACCAAGGCCCTGCTGGAGAAGGCGGGACTCACGGAAGGCGCCAACAACAAGCCGGCCGAATTCGTCATCGAGCGCGCCTTCGTCGGCTGACGCGATCCGTTCCGTCGTCCGAAAATTCAACGCCCGGCCAATGGCCGGGCGTTTTGCTTTCGTGGGACAAGCCGTCGGGCCGAGCAGTCCGCTCAGCCTTCGCTCAGATAGGCGATCAGCGCTTCCATGGCGCTCTCGGCCTGGTCGCCCTTGCCCTGATGGATGGCGCGGATGACGGCGACGTGCAGGGAGACCGAGCGGTCCATCTTTCCCACCGTGGCGCGCGCATACCACATGCGCCGCGAATGGGACTGGAGAGGCGCGAGGGCGGAGATCAGGAACGGATTGGGGCAGGCCTCCTCGATGATCTCGTCAAACTCCTTGTCGGCGCTGAGGAAGGCGTCGAAACTTCCGGCGGTGGCCGCCGCGGTCATCGCCTTAGCGCAGTCAAGCAGGGCTGCGCGCTGCGCGTCATCGGCATTCTCGGCGGCGAGCCTGGCCAACAGGGGTTCGAGCTTCAGGCGGATGGCCATGATGGCCTTGTGGTCGGTCGGCTGGATTTCGGCGATCTGCAGGCCGACGCGCGGGCGCACCAGCACGAGCCCTTGCCATTCGAGCTTCTGGATCGCTTCACGCACCGGGGTCCGGCCATAGCCCGACAGTTCAATCAACTGCCGCTCGTTCACCAGTGCGCCGGGCTTCAGCTTCAGCGTGACGATCTGCTGTTCCAGCGCCAGATAGGCGAGGTGACTCTGCGAGCCGGTGATTCCAGTCATGCGCCCCTCCGCTGATATATTTCAACTTGGCATGTCGCATTCGGAATAGCAAGTCTGCGTGATATATCAAAGCCATACGGCGTTGGCTGGCATGCCTCGTCGTCCTGGTCGGACGAGTGCGGAGATCTGTCTTTGCCGGGTGACGCAACAGGCCGCCGCGCGGCCGGACGGCGCGGCGGGTCTGCCACGAGGCGAAAGGCTGGAGAGGTGGGCAGCGTGCCTATTCGTGTCTCAGGGCGTCGATGGGGTTGAGCTGAGCTGCCCGGCGCGCCGGGAAATAGCCGAACACCATGCCGATCGCGGCGGAGAAGCCGAAGGCCAGCACGATCACCGAGGGGCTGCTGACGAAGGGCACGTTCATGTAGGACACGGCGCTGTAGGCAAGCCCGAGGCCGAGAAGGATGCCGATGATGCCTCCGGCGAGCGACAGGGTCACCGCCTCGACGAGAAACTGCATCAGCACCTGCTGTTCCAGGGCGCCGATCGCCAGGCGGATACCGATTTCCCGGGTGCGCTCGGTGACCGACACCAGCATGATGTTCATGATGCCGATCCCGCCGACCAGGAGGCTGACAGCCGCCACCGCGCCGAGCAGGCCGGTCATCAGGGTCGTCGTGCCGGTCAGCGTCGAAGCCATCTGGGTCATGTCGTTGACCGAGAAGTCATCTTCGCGGCCGGCGATGATCTTGCGCCGTTCGCGCAGCAGCCGCTCGACATTGGCCTGGATCTTCGACGTCGACACGCCGTTCTCGGCGGAAAGGATCATGCTCGACACGTCCGTCGAGCCGCCGATCCGTCGCTGGAAGACCTTCAGCGGCATCACGACGATGTCGTCCTGGTCGCTGCCCATGCCGCTCTGGCCCTTCTTGGCCAGCGTGCCGATGACTTCGCAGGACACGCTTCCAACGCGGATGCTCTGCTCGAGCGCCGGCGTGGAGCCGAAGAGTTCCTTGCGAACGGTCTCGCCGATGACACACACGGCCTGGCCGCCACGTTCTTCCGAGGGCAGGAAGGTCCGGCCGCTGGCAAGCGTCCAGTCCTGGGCGATGAAGTAGCCTCCGGTCGTGCCGGTCACGGTCGTCTGATGGTTCTCACCGCCGTAGATGACCACCTGGCTCGACTGGTTGACGCCGGCCACCGCGCGCAGGCCGGTGATCTGGTCGCGGACCGCCTGAACATCGCGCTCGGTGAACTTCTTGGCGTCGGAGCTCGCCCGTCCGGGGCCGAACTGGCCGGGGCGAACGAAGAGAAGATTGGTGCCGAGCTTGGAAATCTCCGCCGTCACCTGCGCCGTCGTCCCGTTGCCGATGGTCACCATGGCGATGACGGCGGCGACGCCGATCACGACGCCGAGCACGGTGAGGAAGGAGCGCAGCATGTTGCGGCTGATGGCCCGCAATGCGAGTTTGACGGTCTCAAAGAACAACATCTGCGGCGACCTTTGCGTTCTGGCTGTCGGAATGCAGGCGGCCGTCGAGGAAGCGCAGGTTGCGCTTGGCATAGGCGGCGATGTCGTCTTCGTGGGTGACCATGATGACGGTGATGCCGTGTTCCTCATTCAGGCCGGTGATCAGTTCCATGATCTCCTTGCTGGTCTTGGTGTCGAGGTTGCCGGTCGGTTCGTCGGCGAGCAGCACCTTCGGGCTGGTGACGATGGCCCATTCACGCGCTGCTGCTGGCCGCCCGACAGTTCCTGCGTCGTGTGGCTCTCACGGCCTGAAAGTCCCACTTGCGCCAGGGCGATATTGGCAAGACGGCGGCGTTCGCCGGCTTCCATGCCGCGGTAGACGAGGGGCAGCTCGACATTCTCGACGGCCGAGGTGCGGGCCAGAAGGTTGAAGCCCTGGAATACGAAACCGAGCATGTGCCGGCGCAACAGCGTGTGCTGTCCGCGGTCGAGCTCCGATGTCTTGATGTCCTGGAACAGGTACTCGCCGGAACTCGGCACGTCGAGGCAGCCGAGGATGTTCATCGCGGTCGACTTGCCGGAACCGGACGGCCCCATGATCGCGACGAACTCGTTCTTTTCGATCACCAGGTCGACGGTGTCGAGCGCCCGGATCGTCGCTTCGCCGCGGCCGTAGACCTTCGAAACCTGCTGGAACTGGATAAGGGGAGGGCTGGCCATGTCGCGCCCTCAGCCGTTCTTTTCCGCAGCATCGGTGATCAGCAGGTCGCCCTCGGCGAGGGCGCCCTTGGTGACGACCGTATTCTGCCCGTCGCTTGCGCCGACCTCGATATTGACGGCCGTCGGCACGTCATTCTTCATCAGCCAGACGGTACGTTCGGCGCCCTCCGGTTCCGGCGCGCTGATCGAGCCCGAACGCGGCGGACGGAAGAAGCTGAACACGCCGCCGCCCGAACTCGTCTCCGCCTCGCTTTCCGGCGGCGTGTAGCGCAACGCCGTGTTGGGGATCAGCAGTGCGCCCGTGATCGACTGGACGACGATGTCGGCGGTCGCCGTCATGCCGGGCCGGAGCAGCATCTGGTCGTTGTCGACCCGCAGAATGCCCATATAGGTCACGACGTCGTTGACGGTTTCGGAGGCGTAGCGCACGTCGGTGATTTCGGCCGGAAAGCGCTTGTCGGAAAAGGCGTCGACCGTGAAGGTCGCCGTCTGTCCGACCGCAACCTGGCCGACATCAGCTTCGTCGATATCGACCTGCAGTTCCATCCGCTTCAGGTCGCCGGCGATGGTGAAGAGGGTCGGCGCTTCGAGCGAGGCGGCCACCGTCGCGCCGGGGTCGATGTCGCGCGACAGCACGATGCCGTCGATCGGCGAGACGATCGTCGCCTTGGTGAGATTGAGCCTGGCCTGGTCGAGGTCGGCTTCGGCGGAGAGCACATTGGCCGCGGCGCTGGCCTTGGTGGCCTCCGCCGCCTCGAAGGTGAAGCCCGCCTCGTCCATCTCCTGCTGCGTCGAAACCCGGCTGCTGACCAAGGATTTCAATCGGTCGAACGTCGCCTTGGCCGACTTCAGGTCGGCGTCCGCCTTGGCCACGCTCGCCTTGGCGGAGAGCAGGCTCGCTTCCGCGCTCTTGACGTTGGCCTCGAGCTTGGCGGTGTCGAGACGCGCCACCACCTCGCCCTCCTTGACCGTGCTGTTGTAGTCGACCAGCACCTCGCGGATGGTGCCCGACTGTTCGCTCGACACGTCTACCTGCACCGTCGGCTCGATCGAACCGGTCGCGGTCACGAGAACGGTGAGGTCGCCCTTTTTGGCTGCCACCGTCGCATAGGTGTAGGCGGTCGCCTTGGAGCTGTAGGACCAGTAACCATAGGCCCCGGCAATGAGCACGCCGGCGGCCAGCAGGCGCCATGTCCAGCGCGAGTGGCCTCCGCGCTTGTGCGAACTGCCGAGCAGCGCGGCGAGTTCTGAGGCCTCGCTATTCTTGGCGGGGGATGGGGTCTTCTCAGAATCGGTCGTCATTTCGCGTCCATCTTCTCCGGTCATGGTTCAATCTGTATCGCCGCAATGCGGCCGGCAGTTATTGACTCGTATCAAGTACCGGCAAATTGCAATCCACAACGAGACCCGCCCCACCGCAGGTATCGCCAACGGCTGGTGTGTCACAGCC
>JAHRYZ010000186.1 GCA_020621905.1 Rhizobium sp. | reverse complement strand
CAGGCCCACCCCGATCAGGCTGGGCGCGATCATCGGCAGGACGACATGGGCAAAGGTCTGCCAGGAGGTCGCCCCGAGATCGCGTGCAGCCTCCTCATAGGCCGGGGAGAAGCGGTTGAAGACGGCGAACATGATCAGCACGCCGAAGGGCAGGGTCCAGGTCAGGTGGGCACCGAAACCCGACGTGTACCAGGCGGGCTGAAGACCGAGCTGCTGGAACACCACGCCGATGCCGAGCGAAATGATGATGGACGGCACGACGAGACTGGCCACGGCCAGATAGAAGAGCGCCGTCGATCCGGCAAACCGCCTGCGGAAGGCAAGGCCCGCCAGAAGCGAGACGACGACGGTGACGACCATCACCATCAGGCCGAGCATCGCCGAGCGGCGGAAACTGCCGCCGAAATCGCCGACGGCCTGGGTTTCGAACAGGTTGGCGAACCAGCGCAGCGACACGCCGTTGAGCGGGAAGGTGAGCCCGCCATTCGGTCCCTGGAAGGAGAGGATGACGATGGCCGAGAGCGGTCCGTAGAGGAAGACGACGAAGAGAGCGAAGAAGGCGGCGAGGATGTAGAATTCGCGCCCGCGCTTGTCGGCATGCATGGTTACAGCTCCTTGCGAATGTCGACGATGCGCAGGATGCCCGCGACCATCAGGAGAACGAGCACCAACAGCACCACGGCATTGGCGGCGGCGGCGGGGTATTGCAGCAGCGACATCTGGTTCTTCATCATCAGCGCGACCGAGGCGCTCTGGCCGCCGGACATGACCTGCACGGTCGAGAAGTCCGCCATCACCAGCGTGACCACGAAGATCGTGCCGATCGCCATGCCGGGCTTGGCGAGCGGCAGGATGACGTTGGTGAGGATCTGAAAGCTCGAGGCGCCGGCGTCGCGCGCCGCTTCGACGAGCGATTTGTCGATGCGCATCAGCGTGTTGAAGATCGGCGTCACCATGAACAGCGTGTAGAGATGGACCATGGCCAGGACCACGGCGAAATCGGAATAGAGCAGCCATTCGATCGGCTGCGACACGATGCCGGCATCGACCAGCGCGGTGTTGACCAGCCCGTTGCGGCCGAGCACCGGGATCCACGAGATCATGCGGATGATGTTCGAGGTGAGGAACGGCACCGTGCAGACGAGGAACAGCACCATCTGCATGGCCGAGGTGCGAATGTGGAAGGCGAGGAAATAGGCGACCCAGAAGCCGACGAAGAGGGTGATCGCCCAGACGACGAAGGCGAATTTCAGCGTGTTGAGATAGGTCTTCCAGGTGACCCAGGAGCCGAGCGTTTCGGTATAGTTGAAGGTCACGAAGTCGGGATACATCTGGGCGAAGTCATAGTCCCAGAAGCTGACGACCGAGATCATCAGGATCGGCAGAAGCAGGAAGGCGCCGAGAATGATCGCCAGAGGCGCCGCCTGGACATAGGAGACCAGCCAAGCCGGCAGCCGGATGACGCGTTTCGGCCTCGGCGCCGATGCCCAGGAATCGCACTGTCACCATGAGCTGTTTCCTTTACCCGTCAATTGTCGAAATGGCCCCTCATCCCCCTGCCGGACCTTCTCCCCGTGCGCGGGGAGAAGGAGCAAGCACCTCCCCCTTGAGGGGGAGGGTGGGAAATCAAGCCGCAATGAATTCGTTCCAGCGGCGGACCATGTAGCGGTCTTCGTCCATCACCGAGTTCCAGCAGGCGACCTTGCCCATGCGTTCCTCGAAGGAACCGCCGTCGCGCACCGCGCCCGCCTTTTCCATGACCTTGCCGTCCGGAGCGACGATGTCGCCCTGGGCCGCCTTGCCTTCGATCCAGTAGCCCCATTCGTCTGCGGACATGTGTTCCTTGGCGGTCTCCATCGCGGCGGAATAATAGCCCTGGCGGTTGAGATAGGCGCCGACCCAGCCGGACGTGTACCAGTTGATGTATTCATAGGCCGCATCGAGCTGGGCGCCCGACAGATGCGAGGCAAGGCCGAGACCGCCGCCCCACGAACGGTAACCTTCCTTGAGTGGCTGGTACTTGCAGGCGATGCCCTTGGAGCGAACGGCGGCAACGGCCGGCGACCACATCGACTGGATGACCACTTCGCCGGAGGCCATCAGGTTGACGGATTCGTCGAAGCTCTTCCAGAAGGCGCGGAACTGGCCGTCCTGCTTGGCCTTGATCAGGAAGTCGATCGTGGTGTCGATCTCGGCCTGGGTCATGTTGCCCTTGTCGGCATATTTGATGATGCCCATGGCCTCGCAGATCATCGCGGCATCCATGATGCCGATCGACGGGATGTTGAGGATCGAGGTCTTGCCCTTGAAGGCCGGGTCCATGATGTCGGCCCAGGAGGTGATCTCACGGCCGACCAGGTCCGGACGAATGCCGAGCGTGTCGGCATTGTAGATGGTCGGAACCATGGTGAACCACTGGGTTTCTTCCTTGGCGAAGGTCTTGTCGCCCGGCTTTTCGACGAAGCCGACGGTGTGCGGCGCGGTGCCCTGGGCGATCACGCTGTCGGGCGTCAGCTTGCCGGTTTTGAACAGCGGCACGATCTTGTCGTAAAATTTCAGCTTGGTGACGTCCATCGGCTGGATGACGCCGGCCGGGAAGACCTTCTTCAGGATCCAGTATTCGATGTCGGCAATGTCGTAGGAGTTGGGCTGGGTCACGGCGCGCTGGGCGGCAGCGTCCGAATCGGTTGCGGTCATCTCCAGCGTGATGCCGAGGTCCGCCTTGCACTTCTCGGCGATGGCATTGAGGTTCGAGACGCCGGTGCCGAATTGGCGAAGCGTGATCGGGTTCTGCGCCCAGATCGTCGGGAAACCGGTGATGGCCCCGGAGCCGGCGGCAAGACCGGCTGCGGCGGAAGCGGTCTTCAAAAGCGTACGGCGCGTGACGCCGCTGGTCTTCTTGTTGGCATCGGTCATTGCTGTTCTCCTCTGGTGCTCTTGTTTGAGGTTGGTTCAATGCGGGATGCGGCCGAGAACGATCGCATCATCTGCTCTCCACGAGAGCGGAACGGCATCGCCGACCTTCACCGGGTTGGCGAAGAAATCGGCGTCGCTGAGAATGGCGGTGAAGTCCTCGATGCCGGCGCCCGTCACGGAGAGCTTCACGGACGAGCCGCGATACTCGACATTCGAGACGATGCCGTTGAAGCCGAGGCCTTCGGTTTCGCCTGCGCCGAGGCGCACGTAGTCGGTGCGCACGGCGATATCGACCGGCTCCCCGGCCTCGACCGGCGTACCTTTGGCGGTGAAGCGGCCGCCGCCGGCCACCTCCAGCGTGACGGTGTCGAGCGTGCTCTCGACGGCGCGGCCGGACACGACATTGTGGTCGCCCATGAACCTGGCGACGAAAGCGGTCGCCGGCCGCTCGAAAACGACGCGCGGCGGCGCGGCCTGCTCGATCCGGCCATCATTCATGACGACGATCAGGTCGGCCAGCGCCATCGCCTCTTCCTGGCTGTGCGTCACGTGTACGAAGGTGATGCCGAGCGTCGTCTGCAGCTTCTTCAGCTCGGCGCGCATACGGATTTTCAGGAATGGGTCGAGCGCCGAAAGTGGTTCGTCGAGCAGCAGCGCCTCCGGATCGGTGATCAGCGCGCGGGCGAGCGCAACACGCTGCTGCTGGCCGCCGGACAGCTGCGCGGGCCGACGGCTGGCATAGCCCTCGAGCTGCATCAGCCGGAGCATCTCCATCGCCTTGGTACGCCGCTCCTCCTTTTCGACCCCCTTCATCTTCAGGCTGAAGGCGACGTTGTCGACCAGGTCCAGATGCGGGAACAGGGCATAGGACTGAAACATCATAGCAGTGCCGCGCCGGGCGGGCGGAAGGTCGGTGACGACCGTGTCGCCGAGAAGCACGTCGCCGGAGGAGATGCTCTCGTGACCGGCGATCATTCGAAGCGTCGAAGTCTTGCCGCACCCCGACGGACCGAGCAGGCAGCAATAGGTGCCGGCCGGTATTTTCAGGCTGATCGCATGGACCGCGGTCATCGTGCCATAGACCTTGGGACGCCTGCGATCTCGATTGTTGCTGCTTGCTCATGGAGTTTCTCCTGCTTACATCAAGCAGGATCGTGCCAGTTCGATTCTGGCGCCCTTTGCCCATCCGGGCGGGAAATGAACGACGGCAACATGGCGTACATCAATTTTGCCTTTTGCTACATAAAGAATGCGTTGCAGCGATATAGCCGCATGATTGTATGCATTTGCCGGCCGATAAGAAACAGAGGCTTGGCATCCGACCGCGAACGCGTACAAGACCGAAGTCGGACGGCAATGAACATCAACGACAAAATCATCCTGAAGGAACCGCGCAGGAGGATCGTACCCTTGTGATCAGGGACGCCTTGCGCAACGCCATTGTCGACCGCCGTCTATCTCCCGGCACCAAGCTGTCGGAGAGCGAGGTCGGCTCTCTGTTCGATGTCAGCCGCACCGTCGCCCGCGCCGCCCTCCAGATGCTGGCCTTCGAAGGTCTGGTGCGCACCGAGCGCAATCGCGGTGCCTTCGTTTCCCATCCGTCGCCGGACGAGGCGCGCCAGGTCTTCGCCTCGCGCCGGCTGATCGAGCCCGGCCTCATCTCCGCGGCCATCGGGCGGATCACCCCGGAAGACATCGCCGCGTTTCGTCAGCAACTCGAAGAAGAGGGCCGCTTCATGAACGAGCGTGGCCCGGCCATGCGGCGCGCCGAGATCAAGGCGTCGGGCGACTTCCACCTGATGCTGGCCTCGGTCGCGGGCAACGCCATCCTGCAGCGGTTCATGGAGGAGCTGGTCGCCCGCTCCTCGCTGGTCATCGCGCTCTATGGCCGATCGGGCGTCTCCAGCTGCGGCCATAGCGAGCATGCGGCCCTGCTCGACGCGCTCGAAAAGGCCGACGAGAAGCGGGCGAGGGACCTGATGCTGCACCACATCGACCATATCGAGGCCGACCTGGACCTTCAGGTCAAGGACGAGATGAGCCTCAAGGACGCGCTCGATCTCTGAGGTCTGTCCTGCCGGTTGATCGGCCCTCCGGCGGGCGCACCGTAGTCGGCTCTGGGGCCTTTTCCTTGCCCATCACCGTGGACTTGTCCGGCCGGCCCTCGCGGTGGCAAGTCGATCCGTGCCATAGTGCGGCGCTGAAATTGAGAGTGATTCCGTGCCGCAGACCGACCGCACCACCGATGCCCTGTTCGACATCAACGAGAGGAAAGATCCGCTCGCGGTGCTGAGAAAGGTCTATGGCTACCCGGCTTTCCGCGGCAAGCAGGCTGCCGTCGTCGAGCAGGTCGTTTCGGGTGGCGATGCGGTGGTGCTGTTTCCCACAGGAGCCGGCAAGTCGCTTTGTTTCCAGATCCCGGCCCTGTGCCGCGAGGGTGTCGGGATCGTCGTGTCGCCGCTGATTGCGCTCATGCGCGATCAGGTCGAAGCGCTGAAACAGCTCGGCGTGCGGGCCGCGGCGCTCAATTCCTCGCTGACCCGCGAAGAATTCGTCGAGGTCCGCCGGGCGATCGGCAACGGCGCTCTCGATCTTCTTTACGTCACGCCGGAGCGCATCGTCACGCCGGGATTCCGGGAGTTGATCGCAGATGCCCGGATAGCGCTCTTTGCCATCGACGAGGCGCATTGCGTCTCCCAGTGGGGCCATGATTTTCGCCCGGAATATCGCGAGCTCGGTCAGCTTGCCGAGCTTTATCCGGGCGTGCCGCGTCTGGCGCTGACGGCAACCGCCGATCCGCACACCCGCGAAGACATTATCGACAAGCTCGGCCTCCGCTCCGCCGAGGTCTTCACTACCTCCTTCGACCGTCCGAACATCGCCTATGAGATCGTCGAGCGCGACCAGCCGCGCCAGCAGCTGCTGCGCTTCCTGTCGCGCCACAAGGGGTCGAGCGGCATCGTCTACTGCTTGTCGCGCGCCAAGGTCGAGGACACGGCCGAATGGCTGAACACCCAAGGGGTGCGGGCGCTCGCCTATCACGCCGGCATGGACCGCGCCGTGCGCGACGCCAACCAGGATGCCTTCCTCAAGGAAGAGGACCTGTGCCTGGTCGCCACTGTCGCCTTCGGCATGGGCATTGACAAGCCGAACGTGCGCTATGTCGCCCATCTCGACCTGCCGGGCTCGGTCGAGGCCTATTATCAGGAGACCGGCCGCGCCGGCCGCGACGGCCTGCCTTCGGATGTCTGGATGGCCTATGGCATGGCCGATGTCATCCAGCGGGGCCGGATGATCGACGAGGGTTCCTCGGGCGACGATATCAAGCGCGTCGAACGGGCCAAGCTCAACGCGCTGCTCGCCATCTGCGAAACCCCCGGCTGCCGGCGGCAAGCGATCCTCGCCCATTTCGGCGAGGCGCATCCCGGCCATTGCGGCAATTGCGATACCTGCCTGAAACCCGTTGAGACCTGGGACGGCACGGATGCGGCGATCAAGGCGCTCGCGGCCATCTACCGCACTGGCGAGCGCTTCGGCACCGGCCACCTGATCGACGTGCTCATCGGCACCGAAAACGAGAAGACCGCCCGCTTCCGCCATGTCGACATGCCGGTCTTCGGCGCCGGCAAGGACATGCCGTCGAAAACCTGGCAATCGGTTTACCGCCAGCTGCTCGCGGCCGGCCTCGTCAGCGTCGATCATTCCGCCTTCGGCGCACTGAAACTGGAACCCGCGGCGCGCGCCGTCTTCAAGCGTGAACGCGAGGTGCGTTTCCGCAAGGATCGCCCGACGACGGGCAAGGCCTCGAGAGGCGCCTCGTCGAGCTCGGCCAATGCAAGGACGGCTCTGGAAGGTTCCGACATGGAGCTGTTCGAGGCCCTGCGCTCGGCGCGCATGGCGATCGCCAAAGAACTCTCGGTTCCGCCCTATGTAGTCTTTCCCGACACCACACTGGTCGCCTTCGCCACCGAACGACCGACGAGCCAGGATGCGCTGCTCTCGATCTCCGGCGTCGGGCAGTCGAAGCTGGAGCGCTATGGCGATGCCTTCCTGGCCGTGATCCGGGCGCACCAGCGCTAGCTTCGCGGCCGACGGCAGCGGGTTTCAAAGCTCGCGTCACCCACAGGAACTCGGCGTCAATCAACGAGACCGGTGGCGCCGTCGACGATGACCTGCGGCAGGGGCAGGGACTGGCGGCCTGCCAGGTCGAAATAGACCGATACGGCGAGAAGCTCGGCGCAAAGCTCGCCGTCGGCCTTGTTGGTCAGGCGGTGATGGGTGGAGAGCGAGGTGCGGCCGACCTTGACGACCGAGCTGTGGATCTCGAACAGGCTGCCGACCGGGAGCTCCTGGCGAAAATCGATCTCGTAGCGACGATCGGCCCAGCCTTCGCGACGCTCCTTGATCCAAGACGCCGAATAGCCCGCCGCGGCCATCAGATGCCACAGGGACTGGTCGAAGGCGGCGATATAGAACTGCACGTTCATGTGGCCCATCGCATCGCATTGAGCGGGGTAGACCACCCCTTGATAGGTCAGGATTGCCATTGCTTGTTCATCCTCCGCTTGTTCGTCCGGCCCAGGCTTCGGCTTTGACGATAAATCAAATCGTGTAATAGCTACAGCCACATGCATTCACTTTGGGAATGATCTGGCGATGGTGGGTCCGCGACGACGTTTCGTTTGGGAATTGGACTGGAACCTGCTGCGAACCTTCATGGTGATCGTGCAGGAAAAGGGGCTGACGGCTGCGGGGGAAAAGCTCTCGCTGAAGCAGCCGACCATCAGCAATGCGCTCAGGCGCCTGGAAATCCACATGGATTGCCGGCTCATCGAGCGCAATGCCTCCCATTTTGCCGTGACGCCGGCCGGCCAGCGCCTGTTCAGCGAGTGCGTCGCCCTGTTCGACATCGTCTCCGGCCTGCCGCAGCACATGGAGGAACAGCCGGGCGACGTGACCGGTCATATCGATATCGCGCTCGCAAGCCATGTGGTCTGCCCCTTCTTCGACGAGGTGCTCGCCGCCTTCCATCGCGCCTTCCCCCAGGTGACCCTGTCGATGACGGTGGCGTCCAGCCATGATGTCGCTGCGGCGGTAGCGAGCCTGGATGCCAGCCTTGGCGTCTGCCTGATGGAGGAGCGTCATCCGAAGCTCGACTATGACCTGCTCTACCGCGAGGCCTTCGGTTATTTCTGCGGTCCCCGCCATCCGCTGTTCGGAAAGCCCGACCTTTCCCTCTCGGCGTTGCGCCACGAACCTTACGTCTCGTTCAAGACCGACCAGATGTCCGGCG
>JAHRYZ010000185.1:7894-8234 GCA_020621905.1 Rhizobium sp. | reverse complement strand
TGTCTATGTGCTCGACGGCGGCATCGACGCGTGGAAGGCCGAGGGCCGTCCGCTACAGACCGACCTGCCGGAACCGGCGCCGGTCACCTTCGACTTCGATTTCGACCGCAGCCGCGTGACCTCCTTCGCCGAAATGCGCGATATCGCCGACAAGGGCGTGCGCCAGATCGCCGATGCGCGGCCGGCCGGCCGCTTCACCGGCGAGGAGCCCGAGCCGCGTGAGGGCATGCGCTCCGGCCATATCCCCGGCGCCCGCAGCGTGCCCGCTTCTTCGCTGTCGGAAAACGGCCATCTCAACGACCTGCCGACCCTTCGCTCGATTTTCACCAATGCCGGCATC
>JAHRYZ010000185.1:0-7884 GCA_020621905.1 Rhizobium sp. | reverse complement strand
AGCCGGTCGTCACCAGCTGCGGCTCCGGCGTGACCGCCGCCGTGGTCACGCTGGCGCTGGAATCGCTCGGCCATACCGACAACTCGCTCTATGACGGCTCCTGGTCGGAATGGGGCGGCCGCGACGACACGCCGGTGGCGACCGGTCCGGCCGAGCCCGTGCCGACCACTGCGCACGGCCCGCTGACGGCCCATGTCACGCGGCTCGAAATGACCGCGCCGCCGAAGACCAGCCTTGCCGTGCCGGTCAACATCCAGACCGCCATCATGCGCACGCACGAGATCCCGCTGCCCTTCTACCGCTTCCTGCATCGCCAGGTCGGCGCGCGCTGGCACTGGTACCAGCGCATCCGCATGACCGACGGCGAGCTGAAGGCGATCGTCCACAGCCCGAAGGTGACGATTTCCGTCCTCTACGTGAACGGTGCCCCGGCCGGTTTCTTCGAACTGTCCCAGGAAAGCGACGACATCGTCGAGCTGTCCTATTTCGGCCTGTTCGAACACGCGCTCGGGCTTGGCATCGGCAAGTGGTTCCTGCTTCAGGCGCTCTACACCGCCTGGCAGCTCAATCCGCAGAAGGTCACCGTGATGACCAATACGCTCGACCATCCGCGCGCCCTGCAGCTCTACCAGCAGTTCGGCTTTTCGCCGGTCGAGACGTTTGAGGCAATCGTCGACCCGATCAGCGAATCGGAACTGCTGCAGATGATCCGCCGCGACGGCGCATCCCTCTGACACCGACGCATTGAACCCGGCCGGCGCATGACGCCGCCGGGGCTTTCCCGCGCACACAAAGGGCGGCACCCGTTGCCGCCACTTCGATTGCCTCAGTTCTCGGCGGTCTGCTCGCGCTTGAAGTAGCCGTCGATCAGGACGATGTGCTCCACCGCCAGCTCATAGCAATAGGTGATCTCGCGTGCCTGCGGATCCCAGAAGGCGTTCGGCACGCCGCAGCTCTTCGCCGTCAGTTTGATGCCGTCGTCGAACTTGTACTTGGCGCCGACCGACTGCGCGATGCTTTCCAGGACGCCTGCCTCCTTCAGCACGTCGGCGAAGAAGTCCATGTTTCTCGCCGGTCGGCCTGTAAGTGACGGTCATGTTGGAGCCCGGTCCATCGCCGACATAATGGGGTTCCAGCAGGCCGAACCAGCTGGCCTCGTGCGCTGTATTCGAAGGCAAGCACACTCTCGCGTCTTTCTTGAGGAAAATCGATCGAGTCCGCGAATTGCTTGAAGAACTCTGGATCGGCGCCTGTCATCATGCAGACGATCTGATAGGCGCGCTGGCGGTCGAGAGCGTGGGTGTCGAGGAAGTCCGTGTCGGTCAGGTCGCGATCCTTGGCCTCGTCGGAGAGAAACCAGGCATCAGCCGCATCCTGGATCGCCACGTCGAGTTCCTCGCTGTCGCCTTCGAGCAGCAGGATCGACGACAGCGCATCCACCGCATCCTCCTCGCGCCCGAGCACGGGCAGGCCGAATTCGGCGATCAGCATGTGCCCCGCCTCGTGGAACAGCGTGAAGATCGCGTTGTTGACGACGAAGGTGCGCGCCTCCTCGATCTGCTCGGGCGTCGGCTTGCTTTCCTGCGCCGCGTCCGCCGGAGAGACCGCGACGAGGCCTGCCGAAACGGCGGCCAGCCCGATCGCGATCGCGCGCTTCAAAATCACCCTCATACCGTACCCCCAGGTCAGATGCCGCCGCAAAAGGCGGGACGAATCTAACCGATCGGCTTTTGCCGGAACAAGGCCAATTCTGGGTGGATCGGCGCGCGCCATGGCCGGAATCGGGTGGCGGGCGACGCGTCTTCGTCCGATGGTCTGGCATCACACAGGAGAAACCGACATGACGACCATCGCCTTCACCGCCGTTCCCACTGCCGATGCCGAAGCCCTGCGGGCCGGTGCGCCGGATGCCTACGGGCTCGCCCCCGAACGCCGCCTCACGCAGGGCGGCGGCTATCCCTGCCGCCATTGCCTCGGTTTCATCGGCGACGGCGAAGCCTATCTGACGCTTGCCTACCGCCCCTTCCCCGCGCTTCAGCCCTATGCCGAGACCGGGCCGATCTTCCTGCATGCCGAGCCCTGCGCCCGCTACGAGTCCAGCGAGGTCCTGCCGCCGGTGCTGACGGAGAGCCCGGACTTCATCCTGCGCGGCTATGGCCATGACGACCGGATCGTCTACGGCACCGGCGCCGTCACCCTCAGGGAGCAGGTCGAGGACCGGGCCCGCGAACTGCTGGAGAAACCCGAGATCGCCTATGTGCATGTGCGCTCGGCGCGCAACAACTGCTATCAGTGCCGGATCGACCGGGCCTGACGGCGACCGCCATAAAGAAGGGGCCGGCCTTTCGGAAAGGCCGGCCCTTCGACCGTGCCTGTGCATTGCCGACGGACCTGACGCAACGGCAGGACGGTCGAACCTCCCGTCGCCGATCAGGCGACGTTGAGCACGATCTCCGGCGCATGCATCTCGTAGCCCAGCGCTTCGGCGACCGGCCTGTTGGTGATGCGGCCGCGATGGACGTTGAGGCCGTTGCGCAGGTGGCGGTCTTCGGCGATGGCGCGCAGGCCGCGGTCGGCCAGCGCCAGACCGTGGACCAGCGTCGCATTGTTCAGCGCATGCGCCGAGGTGACCGGAACCGCGCCCGGCATGTTGGCGACGCAGTAGTGGACGACACCGTCGACGACATAGGTCGGATCGGAATGGGTCGTGGCATGCGAGGTCTCGAAGCAGCCGCCCTGGTCGATCGCCACGTCGACGATGACGGAGCCTTCCTTCATGCCGGACAGCATCTCGCGCGTCACCAGCTTCGGCGCGGCCGCACCCGGGATCAGCACGGCGCCGATGACGAGGTCGGCGGCGAAGACTTCGCGCTCCAGCGCGTCGATCGTCGAGTAGACCGTGTGCACGCGGCCGGCGAACAGGTCGTCGAGCTGGCGCAGGCGCGGCAGCGAGCGGTCGATGATCGTCACGTCAGCGCCGAGGCCGACGGCCATGCGGGCGGCATGCAGGCCGACCACGCCGCCGCCGATGACGGCGACCCTGGCCGGCAGGACGCCGGGAACGCCGCCGAGCAGGATGCCCGAGCCGCCATGGGCCTTCTGCAGCGCGGTCGCGCCCGCCTGGATGGCAAGCCGGCCGGCGACTTCCGACATCGGCGCCAGCAACGGCAGGCCGCCGCGCTCGTCGGTCACGGTCTCGTAGGCGACGGCGGTCACGCCGCTGTCGACCAGTCCCTTGGTCTGGTCCGGATCGGGTGCGAGATGCAGATAGGTATAGAGGATCTGGCCTTCGCGCAGCTGCACCCATTCGCTCGGCTGCGGTTCCTTTACCTTGACGATCATGTCCGACTTCTCGAACACGTCCTTGGCCGTGGCGGCGATCCTGGCGCCGGCGGCGACGTAGGCGCCGTCATCGGCGCCAATGCCGGCGCCGGCGCCGGTTTCGATCAACACGCCGTGGCCATGCGCCACATATTCGCGCACCGCGCCGGGCGTCAGGCCGACGCGATATTCATGATTCTGATTTTTGGGGCATCCTACGCATCGTCGTTCTCTCGTGCCGGCTTCCTGCCGATCATTGCGTCAAGGCGCAATACAAGCATCTGAGCCGCGTGAATGTCCTTGCAAATTCATCTTGCGTTACGCAATTTTTCGCTGAATATTGCGTAATTGCTGCCAAATTCGAAGGTTCCACGAATGGCTGACCTGGACACCATCGATCTTGCCATCCTCAAGGCACTCCAGCAGAACGGCCGCATCACCAATGCGGAGCTTGCCCAGAAGGTGGGCTTGAGCCCGTCGGCCTGCTCCCGGCGGCACGACCTGCTCGAGCGATCAGGCGTCATCAGCGGCTATCATGCACGCCTGTCGCCGAAAGCGCTCGACTACAAGATGGTCGCCATCGTCCACATCTCGCTCTCGGGCCAGTTCGCCAAGACGCTGTCGGAGTTCGAAACGGCGGTGAAGAAGTGTCCCAACGTTCTGGTCTGCTATCTAATGTCCGGCGAATACGACTACATCCTGCGCATCGCCGCCAAGGATCTCGGAGACTACGAACGCATACACCGCGACTGGCTGTCGGCCCTGCCCCACGTGGTGAAGATCAATTCGAGCTTCGCCCTGCGCGAGGTCATCGACCGCTCGGATGTCGGCCTGTAGCGCGACGACCGCGCCCCGGGGACGGCGCGGCCGCGTAAAAAGGGGCCGGATCGTTGGCATTTGAGCATTCCGGTTGAACCGGCGGCAAAGCTTTTGCGCCATGCTGAGCCATATCGCACGCATGGAGGGGTAAGATGCAGTCCAAAGTGGCGCTCGAAGTACGCAAGGCCCAACGCAGCCGCTGCCGTCTCTACGGCAAGATCCGCCATCTCAACCAGGAGGCGGAAGGGCGCATCCTCAATGTCTCGCGCACCGGCATCGCCATCGAGCTCAAAGGCCGCCTGCATGCCTCGACCGGCAGCAACGTGCTGATTCAGACCGACGACATCGGCCTGATCGAGGGCACGGTGCGCTGGTCACGCAGCGGCTATCTCGGCGTGCAGATCAAGCAGAACAGCAATACCCTGGCGCAGATGTCCGCCTATTTTCGCAACTACCACAAGGAAGTGCGGCCGGTGCTGACCCGCTAGGGCCGGTCACCATCTGCCCTGCCGGTCGCCGACGCGCGGCGGACAGCCCGGCGCGCCGACGGGGTGCCCGACACACCCCTGTCATTTTATGGATGCACTCCTGGACAAACGGACCTAGTCTCGGCGTCGAGACCGTTTTCCCGAGGAGCCCCCCATGTCGTCCCTGATCGATCTCCACCCCATGTCCCGCCGCGCCTTTCTCGGCGGTTTCGCCGCCACGACGGCGCTGATCACACTTCATCCCTTCGCCGTGCGCGCCAATGGCAACGCCACCCAGGCGCATCTCCGCTTGATGGACACGACCGGTATCCACGTCAACGTGATGCCCTACGACTATTACGCCGACAAGCCGAACGACACGATGGGCATCGCCCGCACGGCCTCGATCATCGACCAGATCCGCGCCGAGGCCGGCAATTCCATGCTGGTCGACAATGGCGATCTTCTGCAGGGCAATCCGATGGGCGACTACATGGCCTACAAGAAGGGCATGAAGGCCGGCGACCTGCATCCGGTGATCAAGGCGATGAACGTGCTCGGCTATGACTGCGGAACCGTCGGCAATCACGAGTTCAACTACGGCCTCGACTTCATGTTCAACACGCTGGGCGGGGCGAATTTCCCGATCGTCTGCGCCAACCTGACCAAGGGCCAGCTCGCCGGCGACCCCAGGCAGGACGAGCTGCACTTCAAGCCCTATGTCATCGTCGAGAAGATGATCAAGGACGGCGCCGGCGGCGAGAACCCGATCAAGGTCGGCTTCATCGGCTTCGTGCCGCCGCAGATCATGCTGTGGGACGCTAAGAACCTCGAGGGCAAGGGCCAGACGCGCGACATCGTCGAGGCGGCCCGCGCCTGGGTGCCGGCGATGAAGGAGGAAGGTGCCGACATCGTCATCGCCCTTTCCCACTCCGGCATCGACGGCAAGGGCCAGACGGATCGCATGGAGAACGCCTCGCTCTACCTCGCCGGCGTGGACGGCATCGATGCGATCTTCACCGGCCACCAGCATCTCGTCTTTCCCGGCCCGAAGGATTTCGTCGACATCCAGGGCGTGGATGCGGCCAAGGGCACGCTGCTCGGCAAGCCGGCGGTGATGGCCGGCTTCTGGGGCTCGCATATGGGCCTGATCGACCTGCTGATCGAAAAGGAAGGCAATGGCTGGAAGATCGTCGACTTCACCTGCGAAGCCCGGCCGATCTACCACCGCGACGAGAACCGCAAGATCGTCGCCGACGTCGCCGACAAGGCCGAGGTCGTCGCCTCGGTCGCCGACGAACATGCGGCAACGCTCGACTATGTCCGCACCCCGGTCGGCAAGACCTCGGCGCCGCTCTATTCCTACTTCGCCCTCGTCGCCGACGATCCCTCCGTGCAGATCGTCTCCAATGCGCAGACCTGGTACATCAGGGACATGCTGAAGGACGGGCCGCACAAGGACCTGCCGGTCCTGTCGGCCGCCGCCCCCTTCAAGGCCGGCGGACGCGGCGGTGCGGACTATTACACCGACGTCGCGGCCGGCGACATCGCCATCAAGAATGTCGCCGACCTCTACCTCTATCCAAACACCGTCCAGGCCGTGGTGATCACCGGCGCGCAGGTCAAGAACTGGCTGGAAATGTCGGCCGGCATGTTCAACCAGCTGAAGCCCGGCGAGAAGGACCAGCCGCTGATCAATCCGGACTTCCCGTCCTACAATTTCGACGTGATCGACGGCGTGACCTATAAGATCGACCTCGCCCAGCCGGCGAAGTTCGACAAGGAGGGCAAGGCGGTGAACCCGGACGCGAACCGGATCGTCAACCTGATGTTCGACGGCAAGCCGATCGATCCGACGCAGAAATTCGTCGTCGCCACCAACAACTACCGCGCCGGCGGCGGCGGCAAGTTCCCGGAGATCGCGGCCGACAAGGTGGTCTTCGTCGCCCCCGACACCAATCGCGACGTGATCGTGCGCTACATCGTCGATCAGGGCGAGATCAACCCGTCGGCCGACGGCAACTGGTCGTTCGCGCCGATGGCCGGCACGACGGCGATCTTCGAGAGCGGGCCGAAGGGCCGGCAATATGCGTCCGCGATCAAGGGCGCCAGGATCGAGGAGGCCGGCGACGGCGCCGAGGGCTTCGCCAGGTTCCGGCTGGTGCTCTGAAGACCTCGACGCAGCACTGATCTGACGGGGCGCCGACGCGCCCCGCTTCAGCCCGCTTTGTTCAGGCGGCTGTGCTCCGGCCCGTGCGGCGTGGCGTGGAGCATCCGCATGGCGTCCGACACCGAAGCCGGACAGCGCGCGAGCGCCTCTCCGAACCGCTCGACCAGCCATTTGCCCGCGGGTCCCGGAGGGCTTGCTGCCGGCCATGCGGCAAAAATCGGATAGTCCACCGTCTCATAGGCATCGACGTCGAGCTGGACGACCTCACCGCTGGCAAGCGCGTCGCGCAGCATCGCCAGGGGGACGCCGCCCCAGCCGAGCCCACCGGCGATCAACTGTTTCTTCGTGGCCATGTCGCTCACCCGCCAGGTGCGGCGCGAAAAGACGTTGAAATCCTTGCCGTCGTTCGGCGCGTTCGCATCGGAGACGACGATCTGGATTTCCTCGCGCACATCCGCAACGGACAGCCGCCGCCCGAGTTTTGCCAGACGATGGCCGGCGGCCGCGACCGGCGTCAGGAAGGACACGCCGATCCGCTCGCTGGTGACGGCATCGGCCGATATCTCCATCGAACCGCCGATCCCCACGTCGATCGCACCCTGGTCGAGCAGGCGGCTGATGAGAAAGGGGCTGCCGACCGTCAGCCGCAACCGCACAGTCTCGAAACGCTCCTGGAAATGGCGCAATACTTCCACCAGAAGCCGGTCGGGAACCATCGTGCTGACGGCAAGCTTCACTTCGCCCTCCAGTCCTTGCGTCAGCGCCTTGCTGCGCGCGCGCAGGCTGTTGAGGTCCGAGATCATCCGGCGCGCATCTTCGAGGATCGCCCGCCCGGCATCGGTGAGAACCGGCTGGCGCGAGCCGCTGCGCTCCAGAAGGCTCAGTTGCAGCTGCGCCTCGAGATTGCCGATCGTGTAGCTGATCACCGACTGGGCGCGGTTGAGCTGACGGGCAGCGGCAGAAAAACTGCCTGTCTCGGCGACGGCGACGAAGACCTGCAACTGGTCGAGGGTCGGGTTGGGAAGCATGTTTCCATCCACTTTATCGATGAACTCGATCCATATTATCACAGTTCCATCGATGGGAAACAGGGATTATCAGTCACGA
>JAHRYZ010000184.1 GCA_020621905.1 Rhizobium sp. | reverse complement strand
CGATCTTTTCGCCGGCCTTGAGGATGACCAGCGAGCCGGCCGGCCCGCCCGGCACCAGATCATAGTTGGAAGGGTCGAGGCCCACGGCATCGCCCTCGAGCGTGACGGTTCCCAGCGCGAAGGCGGGGCCGGGATCGACGCGGATGGTCACCGGGATCGGGCCGTCGCGGCCAAAGGTCGGAATGGGTGGCAGGTCGTCGATATCGCGGCCGTCGACCGTGACGCGGACGACCCCGCCATAGCGGGAATTCTCATAGAGGGTAGCAACCAGGCGATCGCGGTCGTCGCGCGCCTTGATGACCAGTCCCAGGTCGCCCGACACGGGCGCCTCTTGCCCCTGCACCAGCAGGGAGGTGCGCTCCAGCGCCGCGGCAAGGTCCTTGTCGGCGCCGTCGGTATCGATGGTGATGCTGTAGCGGACCGGATCGATGACGTCGTTGACCGCCTCGTCCTCGCCGAAGAGGGTGATGCCGAAAATCTTGAAGGCATGGGCTTCGCCGGTCAGCACCGGAGCGAACGCCATGGCGAGCCCCAGCCCGAGTGCGGTGCCGGTCCTCCGAAACGCAAGACAGTTCTTCGGTGATATCGGAATACTCGGCATGCACACATTTGCTCGTTGCGGTCTGATTGCTGGCCGCGTTTCCGTCGGCAGCCCGAGCTTAATCGTAAAATCGCCGAATGGGGTATTTTTTTTGAGAAATTGTCCGCGAAGGGAAGCCCCGGCGGGTGCCGGGACTTCCACTTTAGCGTGAATTAGTAGCGGCGCGGGCAATCGTCGACGTAGCGACGGCCGTAACGGTCGCGGTAGTAGCACTGGCCGGGCTGGTCAGCCACGTTGCCGATCACGGCGCCGGATACGCCGCCAATTGCCGCGCCGACGGCCGCGCCGCGAACGTCACCGGTGATCGCGCCACCGATGATGGCGCCCGATACGGCGCCGATGCCGGCGCCCTTTTCGGTCTGGGTGCAGCCAGCGAGTGACAGGCCGATCAGAGCGAGCACAAGAGCTTTCTTCATGATTTTTCTCCACTGTTTCGCGTCCGCCGGTACATTTTCCCGCCCCAATGCCTGTAGCATCCTCTGGCGGTCGCACCCAGAATATCCGCAACGCGAAAGTCCACGAAATAGAAAGTCGAATATCATGCTCCATTATTCGCCTTGTCGTCCGTCACAGTAACGGGCCGATCTATGCTGCAGCGCGAAATATAAAAAATACGTTCGGGCGCACTCTTCCTGTTGATCGGCCGGAGAAAAAGACAAATGATAGCCGGTGTGTCCGGGAGAGACACGAGGAGGAACCACATGGCAAAAGTAACGCTGACGGTGAACGGCCGTTCGGTGAGCGGCGAGTGCGAAGACCGCACCTTGCTCGTCCATTTCATTCGCGAAAAACTCGGACTGACCGGAACCCATATCGGTTGCGACACGACCCAATGCGGTTCCTGCGTCGTGCACATGGACGGCAAGTCGGTGAAGAGCTGTTCGATCCTGGCGGTCCAGGCTTCCGGCTCGGCGATCACCACGATCGAGGGACTGGCGAGCAACGGTGAATTGCATCCCGTCCAGGCGGCCTTCAAGGAACATCACGGCCTGCAGTGCGGCTTCTGCACGCCGGGCATGGTGATGACCGCGGTCGACATGATCAGCCGTCACGGCGGAAACCTCGACGAGGCGACGGTGCGCCACGAGCTGGAAGGCAATATCTGTCGTTGCACTGGTTACCACAACATCGTCAAGGCGGTGCTTTCCGCCAATGCCGAGATGCATGGCGGACGTCAGGCAGCCGAATGAGGCAGTAGGCAATAGGCAGTAGCCAGGAAGCAGTCGTTGGCGGCCGTCGTGATCGGCCCCTGCTTTGCTCGCTACTCCCCACTGCCTCCAACGGACTATTTCCACGAATCCCTTTTCTCTGGAGGAGAAGACTATGGGTGTTGAAGGAATCGGGGCGCGTGTCACGCGCAAGGAAGACAAGCGCTTCCTCACCGGCAAGGGCCGGTATACGGACGACATGGTCGTTCCGGGTATGAAATTCGCCTACTTCGTGCGTTCGCCCTATGCCCATGCCAAGATCAAGGGCGTGGATGCGTCGGCCGCCAAGGCCATGCCGGGCGTGATCGACGTGCTGGACGGCAAGCAGCTCCTGGCCGACGGCATCGGCAACCTGATCTGCGGCTGGATGATCCATTCCAAGGACGGCACGCCGATGAAGATGGGCGCCTGGCGCCCGCTCGCGCACGAGACGGTGCGCTATGTCGGCGATGCCGTGGCGATCGTCGTGGCCGACACCTATGGCGAGGCCTGCGACGCGGCCGAAGCCGTGGTCGTCGACTATGAGGAACTGCCGGTCGTGACCGAGGCCGTGACGGCGCTCGAGCCGGGCGCGCCGCAGCTTCATCCCGAAGCGCCGGGCAACCTGATCTACGACTGGGAAATCGGCGACAGTGCCGCCGCCGACCGGGCGATCGCCGCGGCCGCCCACGTGACCGAGATCGAGATCCACAACAACCGCCTCTCGCCCAATCCGATGGAGCCGCGCGCCACGCTCGGCATCTACGACACGGCCGAGGACCACTACACCTGCTACACGACCTCGCAGAACCCGCATGTCGCGCGGCTCGTCATGAGCGCCTTCTACAATGTGGCGCCGGAAAACAAGCTGCGCGTCATCGCGCCGGACGTCGGCGGCGGCTTCGGTTCCAAGATCTACATCTATCCGGAAGAAATCGTCTGTCTCTGGGCCTCCAAGAAGACCGGCGTTCCGGTCAAGTGGACGTCCGACCGCACCGAGGCCTTCCTCACCGACGCCCATGGCCGCGACCATGTCTCGAAGGTGAAGATGGCCTTCACCGCAACAATACCCAGGCTGAAGGTCGACACGATTGCCAATCTCGGCGCCTACATGTCGCTCTTCTCCTCGTCGGTGCCGACCTATCTCTACGCCACGCTCCTCTCCGGGCAGTATGCGATCCCGGCGATCCACTGTAATGTCCGCACCGTCTACACCAATACGGTGCCGGTCGATGCCTATCGCGGTGCCGGCCGCCCCGAGGCGACCTACCTGCTCGAGCGCACCATGGAAACGGCGGCGCGCGAACTCGGCGTCTCGCCGGCGGAACTGCGCCGGCAGAACTTCATCCGCACCTTCCCCTACCAGACGCCGGTCATCATGAATTATGACGCCGGGAACTATGAAGCGTCGCTCGAGGCGGCGATGGCGGCTGCCGACTGGAAGGGCTTCCCGGCCCGTCGCGCGGAATCGGAGCGCCGCGGCATGAAGCGCGGCATCGGCATGAGCTGCTATATCGAGGCCTGCGGCATCGCGCCGTCGGCTGCGGTCGGTTCGCTCGGCGCGGGCGTCGGCCTGTGGGAATCGGCCGAGGTTCGGGTCAATGCGGTCGGAACGGTCGAAGTTCTGACGGGTTCGCACAGCCACGGCCAGGGCCATGAGACGACCTTCGCCCAGCTGGTCTGCGAGCGGCTCGGCGTGCCGATCGACAATGTCTCCATCATCCACGGCGACACCGACAAGGTGCAGATGGGCATGGGCACCTATGGTTCCCGCTCGGGTGCCGTCGGCATGTCGGCGATCGTCAAGGCGCTCGACAAGGTCGAGGCCAAGGCGAAGAAGATCGCCGCGCACCTGATGGAAGCGGACGAAAGCGACATCGTCATCGAGAATGGCGAGCTCAAGGTTGCCGGTACCGACAAGTCGCTGCCGTGGTTCCAGGTGGCGCTTGCCGCCTATACCGCCCACAACCTGCCGGGCGGCATGGAGCCGGGTCTGAAAGAGGGCGCCTTCTATGATCCGTCCAACTTCACCTTCCCGGCCGGCTGCTACATCGCCGAAGTCGAGGTCGATCCGGAAACCGGCAAGACGACGATCGTCCAGTTCGTCGCCGCCGACGATTTCGGCAATATCATCAACCCGATGATCGTCGAGGGCCAGGTGCATGGCGGCATTGCCCAAGGGGTGGGCCAGGCGCTGCTGGAAGGCGTGCGCTATGACCCCACCACGGGCCAGCTGCTCACCGCCAGCTACATGGACTATGCCATGCCGCGCGCCGACGACCTGCCGTCGTTCAGCCTGTCGCATCAGAACACGCCGTGCCCGGGCAATCCGCTCGGCATCAAGGGCTGCGGCGAAGCCGGCGCCATCGGTTCGCCGCCGGCGCTGATCAACGCCATCACCGATGCCATTGGCACCAACAACCTCAACATGCCTGCAACGCCGCTTGCCGTCTGGTCGGCAATGCAGGCTGCAGAGTAACGGGAGGACGAAGCATGTTTCTGTATTCGACCAGCTATCATCGCGCCTCCTCCGTCGAGGAAGCCGGAAGTCTGCTTTCGGGGGCTTCCGACGGGAAATTCTTGGCGGGCGGCCAGACTTTGATCGCCACCCTCAAGCAGCGCCTCGCACAACCGTCGGATCTCGTCGATCTCAGGCACATTGCCTCGCTCAAGGGGATTTCCGTCGATGGCCGGATGGTGACGATCGGTGCGGGCGTGACCCATGCCGAGGTTGCCGGATCGGGCCTGATCCGCTCGGTCTGTCCGGCGGTCTGCCATCTCGCCTCGTTGATCGGCGATCCGCATGTCCGCCATCTGGGCACGATCGGCGGATCGATCGCCAACAACGATCCGGCCGCCGACTATCCGGCTGCGATGCTCGGGCTCGGCGCGACCATCGTCACCGATCGCCGGCAGATCACTGCCGATGACTTCTTCGTCGGCTTGTTCGAGACCGCACTCGAGGAGAACGAGATCGTCACGGCCGTCAGGTTCACGGCGCCGGAGCGGGCGGGCTACGCAAAGTTCGCCAATCCCGCTTCGCGTTTCGCCATGACCGGGGTCTTCGTCTCCAAGGGGCCGGCCGGCGTTCGCGTCGCCGTGACGGGGGCAGGCTCCAGCGGGGTCTTCCGCCACGCCGGGCTTGAAGCCGCACTTGCCGGCAATTGGTCCGCGGATGCGCTTTCGGGTGTTGCGGTGGACCCGACCGATCTGATGGCCGATATGCACAGCAGTGCCGAATACCGCGCCAATCTGGTGAAAGTGATGGCGAAGCGGGCCGTCTCCGCTTCCTGAGGACAGCGGAGAATCGCCACACGGAAAAAGGACGGCTTCGGCCGTTCTTTTTTCTGCAGCTTGACGCAGATCAAGTTTGGCGAGCGGCCGATCGGCTAGCAAATGGCTGGAAGGATTCAGAAATTGCGCCATTTGTCGCAGTTTAGAATGAATTTACAGTGCCGGGGTTGACCGAACGCGCGTTGGATCTCAAAAAGAGCTGAACAGACTGGAGTTGGGAAATGGATTTCGAGGCGTTTTTCAAGGGCGAACTGGAAGGCCTTCACGAAGAAGGGCGTTACCGGGTTTTCGCCGATCTTGAGCGGCAGAGGGGTAATTTCCCCCGTGCCACGCGCTACACCGAAAACGGCCAGCAGGAAGTCACCGTCTGGTGTTCCAACGACTATCTCGGCATGGGCCAGAATGCCGGAGTGATCGAAGCGATGAAAAACGCCATCGATCACTGTGGAGCGGGTGCCGGTGGCACCCGGAACATCTCTGGCACCAACCACTACCACGTCCTTCTCGAGCGTGAGCTGGCCGATCTGCACGGTAAGGAATCGGCGCTGATCTTCACCTCGGGCTATATTTCCAACTGGGCGGCGCTTGGCACGCTCGGCCAGAAGATCCCCGGCCTCATCATCTTCTCCGACGCGCTCAACCACGCCTCGATGATCGAAGGCATCCGCTACTCGAAGTGCGAGCGGGTCATCTGGAAGCACAACGACGTCAAGGACCTCGAAGCCAAGCTTAAGGCCGCCGACCCGAAGGCGCCGAAGCTGGTCGCCTTCGAATCGGTCTACTCCATGGACGGCGACATCGCGCCGATCAAGGAGATCTGCGATCTCGCCGACAAGTACGGCGCGATGACCTATCTCGACGAAGTGCATGCCGTCGGCATGTACGGTGCCCATGGCGGCGGCATTGCCGAGCGCGAGGGCCTGATGGACCGCTTGACGGTCATCGAAGGCACGCTGGGCAAGGCCTTCGGTGTGATGGGCGGGTACATCACCGGTTCCGCGGCACTCTGCGACTTCGTCCGATCCTTTGCTTCGGGCTTCATCTTCACGACGGCACTGCCGCCGTCGCTGGCCGCCGGGGCCGTCGCCTCGATCCGCCACCTGAAGACCAGCCAGCTGGAGCGCTTCGCACACCAGGAGCGCGTGCGTCGTCTGCGTTCCATGCTGGATGCGCGCGGCATTCCGCATATGCCGAACCCGAGCCATATCGTCCCGGTCGTGGTCGGCGACGCTGCCAAGTGCAAGTGGATCTCCGACCTGCTGCTCGACAATTTCGGCATCTACGTCCAGCCGATCAACTATCCGACCGTGCCGAAGAAGACCGAGCGCCTGCGCATCACGCCGACGCCGCTGCATTCGGATGGCGACCTGGAACATCTGGTCGGCGCCCTGCATCAGCTGTGGTCGCGCTGTGCGCTGGCCCGCGCCGTCGCCTGAGGCAAAAACCGTCTTTAATTTTGGGAATGGATCAACCGCCTGCCTGTCAGGCGGTTTTTTCGTGCGCCGCGATGATGTCGTCGGCGACCTTGCGCGCCTCGGCATCGGCGGCGAAGACCTCGGCAATCGTGCTCGCCGCTCCGCAATCGATCAGGCGGTCCATCGTCGCCTCGACGATGTCGGCCATGCCGAGGAAGCCGATCTTCTCCTCGACGAAGGCGTTGAAGGCCGTCTCCTCTGCAGCGTTCATGATTGCCGCCTGCAGGCCGCCGCGCATCAGCGCCGTGCGGGCGAGCCGGAGCGCCGGGAAGCGCGTCTCGTCCGGTGCCTCGAAGTCGAGCCGGGACAGCTTGGCGAAGTCGAGCCGCTCGACATTGAGGCTCGGCCGCTTCGGATAGGTCAGGGCATAGCCGATGGCGGTGCGCATGTCGGGTGGGCCGAGCTGGGCGATCACCGAGCCGTCGCTGTAGCCCACCATCGAGTGCACGATGGACTGCGGATGCACCACGACTTCGATCTGCTCCGGGGAAACGTCGAAGAGGTGCTTGGCCTCGATCATCTCGAGCGCCTTGTTGAACATCGAGGCGCTGCCGACGGAGATCTTCAGGCCCATCGACCAGTTGGGATGGGTCCTCGCCGTTGCGACGGTGACGCCCGCCATCTGCTCGCGCGTGAAGGTGCGGAAGGGGCCGCCGGACGCTGTGAGGATAATGCGCTCGAGTGCAGCGCGCTGGTTGGTGTCGAGACACTGGAAGATCGCGCTGTGCTCGCTGTCGACCGGAATCAGCCGCCCGCCGCCGGCCTTCACGGCCTCGACGAAGAGCGCGCCGGCCGAGACCAGGCATTCCTTGTTGGCAAGCGCTATGTCCGCCCCGCGGGCGGCTGCGGTCAGGGTGGGGCCGAGGCCCGCCGTGCCGACGATCGCCGCCATCACCCAATCGGCGTCGAGGCTTGCCGCCTCGTCGAGACCGGAGCGGCCGGCTGCCACGTCGATGCCACTGCCCGACAGTGCGTCCTTCAGTGTGATATACTGGCTTTCGTCGGCCGTCACGGCGAGCTTGGCGCCGGTGGCAAGCGCCTGCTCGGCCAGGAGCTCGATATTGCCGTTGCCGGTCAGAGCGCCGATCTCGAAGGATTCGCGGCCGCCGAGCTGGTTGACTACGTCGAGCGTGTTGACGCCGATCGAGCCGGTCGAGCCGAGAATCGTCAGGCGGCGCGGCAGTTGGGTTTCGAGGGTCATTCGGGCTGTCCGCAAGATTGCTTCAATCGCAGATGCGTCTACAAGGGATTGCTGAATGCGGCAAGCTTCGTATCCTGTGGCCTGTCGCCCGTTGTCGTGCCTATTCGGAGGTCTTTCATGCAGGGTGTCGTCGGGGGTCTGCGGCGCTATGGCCAGCCTTTGTTGGCGCTGGTCGCGCTGGCGACGCTGGCCGGGGGCGGCATCGCCTTTTTCACCGGGCAGCCGGAATGGGCGTCCGGCCTGTGGTCTGTCGGCACGGCGCTCGTGCTCCTGGCGCTCTTGGTCGAGATCGTCCTGTCGCTCATGCAGGGCCATTTCGGCCTCGATGTGATCGCCGGGCTCTCCATGGGGGCTGCCCTTGCCTTCGGCGAGCCGCTGGCCGGCAATATCGTCGCCCTGATGTATGCCGGCGGGCAACAGCTCGAAAACTTCGCCGAAGGCCGCGCCAGACGGGAAATGACGGCGCTGCTCGGGCGCACCGCCCGCACCGCCATGCGCTATGCGCGCGAGGGTTT
>JAHRYZ010000183.1 GCA_020621905.1 Rhizobium sp. | reverse complement strand
GAAGGACATCATACTCGATGTCCTCGGAAGGGCGGGCCATCCCATAATCAACAGGCCAGTCTTCTGCTGAATAAACATGGCGCGGGTGCGGATATCTTTGCCTGTGACGAGAGTTCCAAGCTTGATCTTGACGAGAACACAACCTCGCAGCTTGCTGTCGATTGCAAGATCGAACAGCGCGCGATCTCGAGGCCGTCCTCCCTGGCCTAGGAAGTAGCGGATCTGCCAGATCTGTTTTTGCTTGGGAGGTTTCTAACCCCAACCGTTCGGCCAGCTTCCAGACAGCACGCCCCAGCGCGGCGGGGATCGTATTGTGCAATACCCATTTGAGTTCTGCTTCGGCCACCATTGGCCACAAGGAAAACGTCCAGCGTACTGAAGTCGATTACTAGCAGTCCGCAGCCGACGCCATAGGGATCGTGTTCGGCTGTTGGCCTGCAGAGGCGTTCATCCGCCACAGCTATCATTGCCGTTTTCGCATTCTGCGTTGAGCAGCTGCATCGGAGCCGTTCCTGAGAGTCCCAGAGCAGCGCTTGCCTTTCGGGGCAGGAAATGCAAAAGAGAATTGCATATTCTCTTTTCGAGGCGGCACAGATGCAAGACATAGATACGCTTATGACGACAATGGACGCCTCCGCGCTCGCAGACCTTGTCCGCCAGAAGCAGGTAGCGCCAATCGATCTTCTAGAGGGGGCTCTATCACGGATAGCCCGGTTGAACCCTTTGCTGAATGCCGTTGTGTCCCTCGATGATCAGCTCGCACGCACGAGAGCAAACGCTGTCGCACAAGACGGACCGTTTCCTGGGGTCCCCACTCTCATCAAGGACGTTCTCCCCTATCCGGGATTTCCGTTGAGCATGGGCGGTGACTTCATTCCGCCGTTCAAGATGCCCGTCGGTTCACCTTACACTGATGCGCTGAACGCCTCAGGTCTTGTGGTGGTCGGCAAGAGTGCGACATCAGAGTTCGGTCTGTTAGGCACCACGGAGTCAATCTGCCGTCCTCCTGTCCGCAATCCTTGGAACCTTAGCCTATCGGCTGGCGGATCCTCGGGGGGAGCGGTTGCCGCGGTTGCTTCAGGCATGGTTCCAATAGCCCATGCATCGGACGGGGGTGGTTCGATCCGAGGACCGTCGTCTTTCTGTGGACTCTTTGGATTCAAGCCCAGCCGGGGAAGAACCGAATCGAACGGCTTGTCCGACGATACGCCGATGGCCATGCTTTTGAGCGAGCATTGTGTCACGCGTTCGGTGCGCGATAGCTTCAGCTGGTTGCAAATGACGGAACGTAGAAGTTGGCAGCTTAAGATGCCTACCCTAGACGCCGTCAGGAAAAATGGGCGAAAGCTTCGGATTGGCTTTTACACTGCCAGCAGTTCTGGTCTCTCTCCTGAGCGAGACGCGGAGGAGGCAGTTATGACGGCAGCTAAGGCATGTGAGGCTCTTGGCCACACTGTCGTTGAAATTGCTCCTCCGAGTGTGGACATGGATGCTGCGGGTGAAGCCTTCTTTGCTCTGGGAGGGGCAATGGTTTCAAACGCGTTGGACTATTTTCGGTCTACATTTGGCGACGCTTTTGCCGAAGATAGATTGGAGCGGTACACGAAGGCGCTGGCGAATCACGGCCGACGGGCGGATGAAACGTCGCTGGCTGGGTTTGCTCAGACCCTTCGGCGCGTGGCGCACGAGCTCGACGCGGCGATAGCTGAACATGATGTTCTTTTGTGCCCCACTGTCCCGTTCCCGGCATTCGAACTCGGGAAGTTCACTGGTGACAAGGACTTCGAGGAACTCAACGCCTTCGTCGTAAGCGTTGCTCGGTATACATTTCTCGCTTCTGTCGCGGGTTGGCCCGCCATGTCTCTTCCGCTATTCTGGAGCAAAGGCGGTCTACCCATCGGGTGCCATTTTGCGGCTGGCCACGGTCAAGATGACGTCCTTTTCTCACTTGCCTTCGAGCTGGAGGACGCACTTCCGTGGCAGCCACGTTTGAAGCAACTTATGGATCACCTTGATGCCGCAGCGCCTTAAAGAAGAGGTCCGAGCACGGATATTGGCCTCAGGCGCGGTCATCTTCGCTAAGAAAGGATATGAGGTCGCTACCCTCGCAGAGGTCGCCAATGCGTGCGGTATAGCGACGAGCAATATCTACAAGTATTTTCCAAACAAGAAAGCGCTGCTGGACGCCATCGTAGCACCTTCAATAGCAGCGCGCCTCCTTCGTCTGATGCGCAAAAGGGTTCGGGAACTAACGACTTTTGAAGCGTGGTCTTCAGCGCAAGACCGGCAATCGAGCTCTGCCGCAGATTTATTGTCATTTTGGATTGATTATAGATTGCAGGTTCTGATCCTTTTCAGACCTCTCGATGGAACCCGATTTTGCAATGTCCGCCCGCGATTTATATATGAGATGGAGCGGCTGGCAATCGAGCTGGTGCTGAGCACCAGAGGACCCAGCGCAGTGACGACAGAGTCCCGTTTTGTTCTCACGGCGTTGTTTGCGAACACAGCTGACGTAATCGTCGCAATACTGGATAGATTTGAAGACCCCGAGCAAATCAGAAAAGCGTTTGCAGCGTTTTGGACCTACCAGCTGGCCGGCCTCCAGGAACTGCTCGGGCCCAGATAGGCCTCAACCGGAAACTAGGACTTGCTGATCTCCGCAGTAGCAGGATGTCCGCATATGGCGCTTTGGGGAAGTGAGAAGCGAACAGTCTGCTCACCGGCGTCGGCCCGAACCGCTTCAACGTCCGGATTGGAGGCGCCAAGCGGCCGTAGCGATACGCGCCTTCGCCTTGAAAGGAATCGAACCGGCGACCTTGTGCGTTGATCGCTAGGCAAATGCCCGAGCTGCTCAACGGCGATGGGTTCTCTTTGAGCATAGCTTTCCGAACCTGCTCGACGTTTGCGTGAAGGAAATCAGAAGCTCCGGATCGCTCTCGACACTTGCTGAAGGTTGAGAAAGGCCTGGTATCGTCGTTCATGGATTGCTGCCACGTCCTGGCCAGCCGGTGTGTAATCCGCGGCAGTCTTGGAGAGGGCTTCCATGGCCTGACGAACATCCGGGTAGACGCCCGCCGCCACGCTTCCAAGGATGGCAGAACCGAGCAGGACAGGCTCTTCGGAAGCAGGCGCCACCACCGGCTTGCCGCAGGCATCCGCCAGGATCTGTCGGACCAGAGGACTTGCACCCGCCCCACCGCTGATGACTACCCGTTCAATTGATGCCCCGGACTTGGCCTGGGTTTCGATGATCTGGCGCAGGCCGTAACCGATACCGCAGAGGCCCGCGATGTAAAGCGCGACGAGATTGTCGAAGTGGCGCTCCATGCCGAGGCCTGCGATCACGGCGCGGGCGTGAGGATCGGCGAAGGGCGCGCGGTTGCCGAGGAATTCCGGAACGACATGCAGGCCGGCTGCGAGCACGACTGCCTCGGAAGCCGTCGACACCTTTTCCGAAGCAGCCTCTGCCATGTATGCCGGAAGTGACTTGCCTGTCTCACGCGCCCTAGACGTCGTCTCGCTTGCTGCCGGATGAAAGGAAAGCAACTGATCGATCGCCGCACCAGCCGCGCTCTGCCCACCCTCGTTCAGCCACATGCCGGGAACCATGGCGGAGTAGTATGGACCCCAGACGCCGGGCACGAAGACCGGCTCGACGGTCGAGGTCATGGTGCAGGACGACGTACCGAAGACGTAAGCCAGGTTCTCGGTGGGTGTGCCGCCAATTCCAACCGTGCCGATCCCGCCCGCATGGGCGTCGATCATGCCGGCTGCCACCGCCGTGCCGGGCTTCAGGCCCATGGCATGGGCTGCCTCTTCGGTCAGGCCGGTGCCCAGACGCGTTCCGGGCTCAACAATCACTGTCCCGATGCGGGCAAATCCCTCCGCCGCCAAGTGGCCAAGGCCAATCTCTTCGAAATAGCTTTCATCCCATCGCGCCTCATGGGCGAGATAGGTCCATTTGCAGGTCACCGTGCAGGTCGAGCGCGACAGATCCCCGGTCGATTTCCAGGTGAGGAAATCGGCGAGATCGAAGAACTGCCACGCGGCGGCAAAGGTGGCAGGGCGGTTTTCCTTGAGCCACAGAATTTTCGGCGTTTCCATTTCGGGCGAGATGCGCCCGCCCACATAACGCAGGACTTCATGGCCCTTGGCATTGATCCGCTCGGCCTGGTCAACAGCGCGATGATCCATCCAGACGATGATGTCGCGCTCGTTTTCCTCGGACGGCCCGACGGCGAGCGGTTGACCGCCCTCCCCCAGCACGACAAGTGAGCAGGTCGCGTCGAAACCAAGCCCAACGACATGGGCCGGTTCGACACCGGCGGACGCGACAACCTCGCGAATGATCGCGCAAACCGAGTTCCAGATTTCGGTGCTCGACTGCTCGACGATAGAGCCCGCCTCGCGGAAAAGCGTGATGTCGCGTTTGGCGACAGCCAGCATGTGACCGTCCAGATCGAAAAGGCCCGCGCGCGCACTGCCGGTCCCGACATCGACGCCGATCACGTAACGCGGGGCACCCTTGGGCAGGCTTAGTGTCTGGGTCATGGTCGCTTGCTCTGCTATCGGATTTGTATCGGCATGCCTGGAACCTGGCCGGCGTCAGAGATCGACGCTGTTCGGCAGGATCACGAGGTCACGAATGGTGACATTGCGCGGCCTGGACAGCATGAAGAGCACGGCATCGGCCACTTCCTTCGGCTGCATCAGGCTGCCATTGGCAAGCGCTTCTTCCATCTTGGCCTTCGGCCAGTCGTCGAGCAGTGCCGTGACAACCGGACCCGGCAGGACCGCACCGACACGCACGCCATGCTGTGCAACCTGACGGCGGGTCGAATGGACGAAGGCCTGGACCGCGAATTTGGACGCCGTGTAGATCGGCTCCCACACGACAGGCACGACACCGGCGATCGAGCTCGTGAACAGGATGTCGCCCGACTTCTGGGCGATCATGTGCGGCAAAACCGCATGTACCGATCGGAAAGCCGCGTTTATATTGAGGTTCAGCATCCGATCCCAGGCATCCGGATCGCCTTCCGCGACCGGACCACCGATATAGGCGCCGGCATTGGCGTGGAAGATGTCGAGACCGCCCGCCAGCTCTAGGATGCGCGGCAGCATGCCGGAAACCGCGGGACCGTCGAACAGGTCGACCACCAGCGGTTTGGCCCGCTCGCCAAGTTCCCCGCACAGTGTCTCGAGCTTGTCCTTGGCGCGGTCGATCAGCACGACCGTCGCCCCTTCGGCAATCAGCGTGCGGGCGCATTCGAGGCCGATGCCCGAGGCGGCACCGGTGATGGCGGCGACCTTGCCCTTCATCAGTTCAGTCATGTTCAAGTCTCCAGTCGTTTGATCAGGCTCGGCCGTGGCTGACACGCGAGCGGCGAGCAAGCGAGTCGACGATGACGGCGATGGCAAGGACGGCACCGGTAATCATGTAGCGCAGCGACGAGCTCAGGTTGAGAAGCGTCAGGCCGTTCGAGATCGCCTGGATGACGATGATGCCGAGCAGGGCCGAATAGGCACTGCCGCGACCGCCAAACAGGCTGGTGCCACCGATGACCGCCGCGGCGATGGCGTTGAGGTTGACGTCACCCGTACCGGCCTGTTGGCTCGACGAAGCGAGGCGTGAGGCCGACAGCGTTCCACCGAGGGCTGCCAGTGTCGAGCAGAGCATGAAGGCGCTCATATAGATCCGGCGGACATTGATGCCGGAGCGGCGGGCGGCTTCGCGATTGCCGCCGACGGCAAACATCGAGCGACCCCACTGCGTCTTGGTCAGAGCATAGTTGAGAACGACGACAAGAAAGACGAAGAGGGCAAACATCCATGGCACGCCGCGCCCGGTATTGAGGTAGAAGACGATGGCCTCCAGCACCACGGTCAATACGCTCGCCTTAACCAGCAGGCTGCTCAACGGCTGCGTGGATAGATTAACGGCCGCACGCCGCCGGCGAATGACCAACCCAGACAGAATGATGATTGCGCCCGGCACGAGTGCCAGCAGGAAGGAGAGCCAGTCCGGCATAACCAGGATCTGGCCGAACCGTACGAGCGGCGATGCATAGGGTAGATTGATGCTGCCTGTCGGACCGAGAATGTAAAGCTGCATGCCGAGCAGAGCCAGAAGGCCCGCCAGCGTCGCGACGAAGCTCGGCATGCCGAGACGGTTGTAGAGCATGGCGTACAGCGCACCGACTGCTGCGCCCGTGACCAGAGCGGCAAAGATGGCAAGCGGCAGCGAAATGCCGGAATTGACCCAGAGAACCCCAATGATCGCAGAGGCGAGGCCACTCATCGAGCCGACTGACAGGTCGATCTCGCCGAGGATCAGGACGCAGACGATACCGAGCGAGATGACGCCGACGGTCGCGCAGTCGAACAGCAGGTTCACCAGATTGTTCGGTGCGAGGAAGATCGGATTGAGGATGCTGAAGACCGTCGATATGACGATCAGGCCGATCGCAACCGGCAGCATGCCGAGATCGCCGGAGCGAACACGGGAAATGAAGGCACGGACCATGCCCGACACGCCTTCGGAATGCCTGACGCGCTCATCGCTGCGGTCGAGTGCGAGCGGTACGGGATTTCTATCATTCGACATTTGAGTGCTCATGCTGGGCTCCCACCGATTTCGGCATGCTCGACGGCCTTGCGGTCGGCGCGGCGCGAAACAGAGTTTTCCGTGGCGCCGGTGATCGAGGCCACGAGTTCGTGGTTGGAGGCGTCAGGGGTGAAGACACCGTTGTTCTTGCCGAGACGCAGAACGACGATCCGGTCGGCAACCGCCCGCACGTCTTCCATGTTGTGGCTGATGATGATGACGCCCAGGCCGCGCTCGCGCACCCGCTCGATGAGGTTCAGGACCTCCGCCGTCTGGGCGACGCCGAGGGCGGCTGTCGGCTCGTCGAGCATGATGATCTTGGGATCCAGCAGCAGGGAACGCGCGATGGCGACCGTCTGGCGCTGGCCGCCGGACAGAGAGGCAATTGGTTCGCGGACCGAGGGGATGCGGGCGGCAAGCTCGCGCAGCAGCGTCCAGGCGCGCACTTCCATCGATACTTCGTCGAGGATCCAGGGCGAGATTTCGTGACCAAGAAAGAGATTGGCGACGACATCTGGGTTTCGCAAAGCGCCGTCCTGGAAGACCGTCGCAATGCCGAGCTCGAGTGCCCGGCTCGGGCTGTCGAGCGACACTTCCTGGCCGCAAAACTCGATCCGCCCGGAGGTCGGCTGATGAACGCCGGCGAGGACCTTGATCAGCGTCGATTTGCCGGCACCATTGTCGCCGACGAGAGCGACCACTTCGCCAGCCTTCACTTCCAGTTCGATGTCCGTCAGGGCGGATACCGCACCGAAGTTCTTCGAGACATTGCTCAGCTTCAAGATGGTCGTGCCCTTCGGGGGCAGACCAATGTCATTTCGTTGCATGACGAGGCGCTCTTCTTTGGGACTGGGATACGCCCGGCCGGAGCAAGCCCCGACCGAGCGCCTTGGGAGATCATTACTGGGTGATGCCGAGCTTCTTGCAACCCTCGGCATATTCACCGGTGCAGACATCTTCGGGCTTCTGGATGCCCTTGTCGAAGATCTCCGCCTTGATGTTCTCTGCGGTGACGACGGCCGGCACGAAGAGCTCGGACGGCGTGTTGTAGAGCGTCGTCTTGGCTTCGACCGTCTCGCCCTTGAGCAGCTTGACGGCAACGTTGGCCGCAGCGGCCGCCACGATTTCCGATGGCTTGGAGATCGTGTTGTACTGGTCGCCCGAGATGATCAACTGGAGGGCGGCGATCGTCGCGTCATTGCCGGTGACCGGCGGAACCGGGTTGACACCCGCTGCCTTGAAAGCGGCAATCGCGCCACCGCCCGTGCCGTCATTGGCGGCGACCACGCCCTTGATATCCGCGCCAAAGCGGGTGATCTGGCCGGCGGCCCATTCCTGCGCCTTCGGCGGAGCCCATTCCGGCGTGTCGAATTCGGCCAACGTCTTGTAGCCGGAGTCCTTCAGGCCGCGATGGATGCCGTCACGGATGAGGCCGGCAGCCGCATCGGTCGGCGAACCATTGATCTGCAGGACGCCCGAACCTTCTGGGACTCCACTCGCCTTCATGTGGTCGACAAGCGACTTGGCGATGGCATGGCCGATGCCTTCGTTGTCGAAGGAGACGTAGTAGTCGGCAGCCTTGTCCGGGATCGGGCGGTCATAAGCGATGACCTTGACGTCCTGGGACTGGGCAATCTCGACGAGAGCGGCAGCGGCAGCGGAATCAACGGGGTCGAG
>JAHRYZ010000182.1 GCA_020621905.1 Rhizobium sp. | reverse complement strand
CACGTCCGGCTTGTATTCGCCGACCATGTAGGGGCCGGTGGTGATCGGCTTGCGCGCCCAGTCGCTGTAGGACGGCGCTTCATCCCAGGCGCGGCGGTTGGCGATCTGCGAACCGAAGGCGTAGAGACGGCCTTCGAGCGTCACGTCCGGCGTCGCGTTGTGGAAACGCACGGTATGTTTGTCGACGGCTTCGACACCGGCGAGCGCCGGCCAGAGCCGACGGCCGATGCCCGGAACGGCAGCCGGGAGTTCCTTGACGGTGGTCGGCTTGTTGTCGGATTCGAAGATCGTCTTGCCGCCCTTCGGCTCGGTATTGCCGAACAGGCGCTCCTTGGAGAAGGAGAAGACGACGTCTTCGGCCGTCAGCTCGTCGCCATTGTGGAACTTGACGCCTTGGCGCAGCTTCAGCTCGAGCGTCTTGTCGTCGATGCGCTTCCATTCGGTGGCAAGCCCTGCGACCGGCCCCTGGTTGCCCATCCAGTCGCGCAGGATCAGGCCTTCCCAGAAGTTCGGGAAGAAGACGCGTTCGCCGACGTTCGACTGTTCGTTCCAGATGTCGAGCGTGTTGTTGTTGGTGATCTTCTGCACGGCGATCGTCACCGAGGGGCGCTTGCCCTGGGCGAAGCTCATGCGCGGCAGGATCAGGCTGCCGGTGGTTGCGCCGATCAGTGCCAGCGCGCCACGTCGATTGATGGAAAGCATCGAAATCCTCCTTTTGGGATGGGTTCACTCGAAAACAGAGGTCTTCCTCTTGCGCGTTCCGAGTGTCGCTTTGTTAATGGCCTCATGAATTTTGCATGAAGGAACGCGCCGCGGAGACCGCGGCGGGCATGGCTCAGACGAGCACGGTCAAATCCTGCCGATCCCGCGCCGGATGCGGATGCGGGCCTGCGGAAAGGACGGCATCGAAAGCGCGCGAAAGCTCGTCCGCGCCGGTCGCGACAAGCATCGCGCCGGCATCGGCGAGCACGGCGCGGCGCCCCTCGCGCGGATCGGCCGGATCGACGAAGCCGATGGCCCGCATTCCGGCGGCAACCGCGCCGATGATGCCGTGCGGACTGTCGTCGACGACCAGGCAACGGGCCGGGTCGATGCCGAGTGTTTCGGCGCAGAGCAGGAAGAGATCGGGCGCCGGCTTCGGCGCCGCGACCATCTCGGCGCTGAAGATGTTCGGATCGAACGCGTCCCACAGGTCGAACAGGCCGAGGCTGTTTCTCAACCGCTCCAGCGTGCTGTTGGACGCCACGCATTTGCGCTGCGGCAGGGAGCGGATGAGCGCGTCAATGCCCGGCATCGGCTGAAGCGAGCGGGAAAACGCGGCATAGAGATGCTCGCGGGATCGGGCGAAGACCCGATCCACATCGTCGACGCCCAGTTCATCGAGACAGATGCGCCGGGCGTCGCTCTCCGAATAGCCGGTGAAGCGCCGGTGGACCTCGGCATGGGAGATCGACACGCCGGCCGCCTGCAGGGACTGCCAGAACACGCGGCTCGCGACCGGCTCGCTGTCGACCAGCACGCCGTCGCAATCGAAGATGAGGAGGTCCGCCGTCATGAAATTCCGCTGCCTGTCTATGAGCGACGGCCGGTCCTTGTGGAAAATGCCGCGCCGCCGCCAAAACGATTGCCGACCGCAGGGCTTTCCGGGACATTGCCTTTGGCCCCGCGGTCATCTATGCGGAGTCTCTAGGTTACATATGTTACGTCAGTGTGACATTTGATCGAGGGTGCATATTGGATAATCAGGAACTCATGGTGCGGGCGTCGTGGCTCTACCACGTCGAGGGTTTGACCCAGGCGCAGATCGGCGAACGCATGAGCCTCACACGGCGCCGGGTGAACGAACTTTTGGGCGAGGCCCTGGAGAAGGGTGTCGTGCGCATCAGCTTCAGTTCGCCGCTGGCCGAAAACGTCGAGCTGGAGGCGCGCCTGTGCCGCCGCTTCGGTCTTGACGATGCGGTCGTTGCGCCGACCCCGTCGGATCCGGCCCATATGCACGCGGTCATCGGCCGGGCCGCTGCCTCCTTCCTTGACCGGCTGGTGCAGAACCGCAGGCCCCGCTCGATCGGCGTCGGCTGGGGCGCGACCCTGCACGAGACGGTGCAGCGCATGACCGGCGCGAACGAGCCGGACATGCGGATAAGGTCGCTGATGGGCGGGCTGACGCGCGGCTCGGAGATCAACACCTTCGAGATCGTCCGCAGCTTCGCCAAGGTGCTGAACGCCAAATGCCACTATTTCGCGGCACCCATCTATGCCGGCAGCGAGGAAGCCCATGACGTGATCATGGCCCAGCCGGTGTTTCAGGATTTCCTGCGCGACGGCTCGAACGTCGATCTGTCTTTCCTCAGCGTCGGCGACGTGACGGGCAAATCCTTGCAGGTCCGCTACGGCCTGCCGTCGCAGACGGACATCGGCGAACTGGTGGCGGTCGGTGCCGTCGGCGATCTGCTCGGGCGCTACCTCGATGCCGAAGGGCAACCGGTCGACCATCCGCTGAACCGCCAGGTGATCTCGCCCGCTCTCGACGCCTACCGCGGCATCCCGAGCCGCATCATCGCCTCGGGCGGACCGCACAAACACGCCATCCTGCGCGCCACGGCCAAGGCCGGCCTCGCCACCGCAATCGTCACCGACGCCGACTGCGCGCGCTGGCTGCTGGACGAGGGGGAATAGGACGGCGAAGAAGAAAGAAGTTTGGCTGGGGAGCCTGGATTCCTACATGATTTCAAAGGCGTGGCAAAATAACCTTTGAAGTTCCCGCTGGTTTCCAACCGCGAGCGACCGTGGATGCCACCTTTGTGCCCTGGCTTGGGCCTCGGTCAACCGGGGGGAGGGGCGGAAACAATTTCCGTTTCCGGGACCAGGATCGCCGTCGAACGACCACCAAGCTTACGGCGGATTTGCGCCGATACCGGTCCTGAGAAGGAGAGGAAAACACATACCGGGTCTGTCGCAAGGGTGCCTTCATTCGAGCATCGTCGATTTGCGATTTGACGCACTGACCAGCAAGGGGCAATCTGCATCGACGGGCTAAAACCGAGGAGAACCTGTCCTCTTGGGTTCGAGGGGGGATGACATGCTCACGCGGCGGAGCGCGATCATGATGGGGGCTGCTGTCTGTGCGGCACCCTTGGTGCGGGCGCAGACGGCCGAGCCGTTCCGCTTTGCGCTGACCCCGGTCTTTCTGGACAATGATGCCGCCGTGATTTCCGCCCTGCGTGGGGCGCTTGCTTACGCGATGGGACAGGAGATCGAGCTTGTCCAAAGGCGCACCTATCAGGAGATCACGGGCGCGCTTCTGGATGGGTCGGTCGATGCAGCCTGGACTTGCGGCTATCCCTTCCTGCAACACCGGGAGGAACTGACGCTTCTCGGGGTGCCTGTCTGGCGGGGCGAGCCGCTCTATCAGTCCTATCTGATTGTGGCTGAAGATGACCCCGCAACGAGCTTGGCCGATTTGCGTGGCGGCACGCATGCCTTTTCGGACCCCGACAGCAATTCGGGCTTTCTGGTCACGGCATCAGATATTGCCCGTATGGGTGAGGTGCCGGACAAGTTCTTTTCCCGGGCGATTTTCACCTATGGCCACCGCAATGTTGTCCGCGCGGTCGCGGGAGGTTTGACGCGGTCAGGCAGCGTCGATGGCTATGTCTGGGAGGTCTTGAACAATGTCGAGCCTGATCTCACGGCCCGTATCAAGATCATCGACCGGTCGGAGAAGCTTGGTTTTCCTCCCTTTGTCGCCCGCAGTGACCGCATGGCCGAGGCCGGGACCATAGCCTGCGCGGCGGCGCTCAAGAGCCTTGATCAGACGGATCGGGGCCAGACGGCCTTGAGGCTCCTGTATCTCGATGGTGTCACGGCGGCCGAGCAGTCGCTCTTCGACGGCATCGCCGCGCGCATGACGGTCATGGAGGGCGGATGAAGCCTCTGTCCCGCTTTGGGAACCTTCCCGTCACATTGCGTGTGCCCTTGATCGCATCCGCGCTGATGGTCCTGTTGGGTCTGGTGGCCAGCCAAAGCGTGCTTTCCGCCCTTGGCCGCGTGCAGGATGACCGGTTGTCCGAGACGGCGCGGCTGCATATCGAGGGCCTTTCTGTCGCCCTTGGCCCATCCGTCCTGCGGCAGGATGTCTGGGAGGTCTACGACATCCTCGACCGCGCGCGAGCGGGAAGCGAAGGGCAGCGTCTTCTGCTGACCGTGGTGGCGGATGAGCGTGCGCGTGCTGGCCGCGACCGATCCGCGCCGCGCACCGGTCGGCGGGGATGCAAGGGATTTCGAGAGCGGGGCGGTCGCTCCTGAAGTTGTACGGATGACCGGTGATCCGGTCCTGCGGGTGGCTGCGCCCCTGCAATTTCAGGGCCGCACCGTTGGCGGGATCGTCACGGAACTGGATGTGACCGACCTGTTGGCCGAACGCCGTGACGTGACCCTGTGGCTTCTGTTCGGCAACGCCTTGGCAACGGCGGTTTTGGCCTTTGGTGGCTGGTTTGCCGTGGCGCGCATCCTGCGCCCGGTTGGAGCATTGGTGCAGGCGATGGATGCGTCGGGCGGCGCACCACGCCCCATTCCCAAGGCCGAGATCCCCCATGGCGATCCGGGGTTGGCGAGGTTGATCGAGACCTATAACCGCATGACGACGGCCGTGGAGGAACGGGCTGAAGCCGAACGTCGGCTGGCCGACCGGGAACGCTTCGTCAGCCTGGGGCGACTCTCGTCGTCGTTGGCGCATGAGATCAACAATCCGCTGGGCGGCCTGCTGAATGCCGCCGACACCATCCGCAGCTATGCCGACCGGCCCGATGTGGTGCGCCAATCGGCAGAACTGATGCAGCGTGGCCTTGGTCATCTGCGCGACGTGACGCGGGCTATCCTGGACCAGAACCGACTTGACCGTGCCGGGCTACCCCTGCGCCCCGAAGACTTCGAGGACCTGCGTCTGCTGTTTGAACCCGAGGCCTACGGTCGCGGCCAGAAGCTGGACTGGCGGGTTGCGGCGGGGGCGGCGCTGCTGGCCGGCCAACCCGCAGCCCCGGTGCGGCAGGTGGCGCTGAACCTGCTTCTGAATGCCGGAGCGGCGGCGGGGGAGAATGGCCAGGTTGGCCTGAACGTGGAGAATGACGGAGATGGGCTGTCCATTTCGGTCAGCAACACCGGCGCCGCGATGAGCGAGGCCGATCTTGCGCGCCTTTTGGCCTCTGGGCCCTTGCCACCGGGGGGCGGGGTCGGTCTTCGGCTGGTGCATGACATCGTGGCGGGGCTTGGCGGCAGGCTGCACCACGACCGGATAGGGGATCAGACGGTTATTCGGGTCAATCTGCCAGTGCACGGGGGCGACCATGCTTGAGGGACGCCGGATCGTGCTGGTAGAGGATGACAAGATCATGGGCGCATCCCTGGTCCAGCGCCTGACGCTGGAGGGGGCCGAGGTGGACTGGCATCGAGGGGTCGCCCGTGCGCTGCCCGCCATCCGCACGCCGCGCAAGGTGCTGGACGCGGTGGTCTGCGACATTCGCCTGCCTGACGGCACGGGCGAGGAGCTTTACCATACCCTGACCAGCACCGGCCATCCGCCGCCGTTTCTGTTCATCACCGGGCAGGGCGGGGTTGATCAAGCCGTGCGGCTGATCCGCTCAGGCGCTGCGGATTACATCACCAAACCCTTCGAGATCAGCGCCTTCCTGAAACGCCTGGCCATGGTCATGCGGCCACGGGCGGATCAGGATATGCCCCCGGAGACGGGCATCAGCGCCGCGGCGCGCGCCGTCGACCGCCAGGTGGCCGAGGCGGCGTTGCGCGAAACAGCGCTTCTGATCCGGGGGGCCTCGGGTCTTGGCAAGATGCGGCTGGCAAGGCGCGTACATGATCTGTCGGACCGCAAGGTCGCACCGTTCGTGGTCTGCAATGCCCTGCGCGACACGGTCGGGGCCGAGGAGCTGCAAAGAGCGATAGAGCAAGTTCGCGATGGCTCGCTGGTCATCGTCGGGATCGCGCGACTGGCGCCTGCTGCGCAAGATGTTCTGATGACAGCCTTGGCGGCCCCGCCCTTTCGGCTGATCGCCACGGCTGGGCCGCAGGCCGCCGAGGATGCGCAAGCCCTCCGGCCCGACCTTGCCGCGCTGCTTCGATCGCATGAAGTCGTGGTGCCCCCTCTGGCGGACCGACCCGACGATGCGGTCTGGCTGGCGGCACGACTGTTCCCCGGCCTCAACGCCCGCCGGGCCGTCCCGTTGATGGGTATCACGGCGGCGGCCGAAGATGCCCTCCGGTCGCATGACTGGCCGGACAACGGACGCGAAGTGCGCGCCGGGCTGATGCGGGCGATCGAGGCGGCCGAAGGCGAGATGATCTTGACCTCGGACATTTTCCCCGAGCGCGCGGCGGACGCGACGCTGCGGTCTCTCGCCGAGGTGCGCGATGCCGCGGAACGGGCACAGATCATGGCGGCGCTGGATCGGACCAGCGGGCAGGTCGGTGAGGCGGCAAAGCTGCTCCGGGTGTCGCGCACGACGCTGTGGGAAAAGATGCAAAAGCTGGGCTTATAGGCGGCATTTCATGTTCGGAAATCCGAACGCCTGAAATTTGTGCGCAATTATAACGGCTTCCCGCAGCGCAGCGGGGCTCGTTGGGCCGTTGCCCCGCCTCCTGCCCCTCCTCTATCCTTGGGCCCATTGGGGTCTAGGGAGGAGAGATACCATGAAATGCAATCGGTTGGTCGATGCAGGCCGCCGTCAGTTCCTGCGCGGAGGTGTTCTCGGCGTGGCAGGGGCTGCGGCGGCAACTGTGATGCCTTCAGGGCAGGCACAGGCGCAGCAGGCGCGCGCGATGGTGGACTATCCCTCCACCAAGCTCGCCAATCTTGCGGACCTGAAGGTCAACGAGCCGATGGACATCGGCTATCCTGATGCCGACAGCCCCGGCATCCTGCTGAAACTTGGCAGTCCCGTCGTGGGCGGCGCGGGGCGGCGACATCGTCGCCTATTGGTGCTTTGCCCGCTGGGGTTTCGCCGAGCTACGCCGGCGATAAACCCTGAACTGTCCCGGCCACTACAGCCGGTTCGACTCGAGAAGTGGCCAGCAGGTCTGGGCCACGCCGCAGAACCTGCCCCAGTTCGCCCTGCGGGTGGACGACCAGGGCGATATCTGCCGAAGGCGCGACGAGCCGATCTATGGCCGTCTGTCCAACGTGCTGCAAGGGTAAGGGGGCGATCATGGCTTACAAACGCAATATCGACCGTCTGCCGATCATTCCCGCAGGCGCCAAAGAACACAACGTCACGTGCCACTACTGCATCGTCGGCTGCGGCTACAAGGCCTACACCTGGCCGCTGAAGACCCAGGGCTCGACAGACAGCAACTGGATCGGCGAAGACCTGTCCAAGCAGCAGGCTGCCGAGACCGCAGCCTGGTATGCGCCGTCCATGTACAATGTCGTCAAGCAGAACGGCAAGGACGTGCATGTGGTCATCAAACCTGACGAACCGTCAGGTGAATTCAGGGCTCGGCCTGATCCGCGGCGCGCGGATGGCGAGAAACTGGCGGTCTGACGTCACCGGTACGCAGAAGCAGCGCCTGACGGAACCGATGGTCCGGCGCTACGGCACCGCAGCCGACCTCTTGGGACGATGCGCTGATCTGGTCGCCATGTCACCGCCTGGTGATCGACGGACAACGAGAACGATCTTTACGTCTCGATGTTCGACCACGGCGGATCGGCGGTGGCTATGAAAACCTGGGGACCGGCAAGCTTTACTTCGAGTCGATGAAGGTCAAGCATTGCCGCATCCACAACCGCCCGGCCTATATGTCCGAGGTCCACTCCAGCCGCGACATGGGCGTGGACGAGTTGAACTACAACTACGCCGACTACGAGGCGACCGACACGATCTTCCTTGTCGGCACCAACCCGATGGAATGCCAGACCAATCTGTTCCTGAACCATATGGTCAAGGGCATGCAGAACGGGGCGAAGGTGGTCATCTCGGATCCGCGCCGGACGGTCACGGTGGACAGCTGTGAGCAAGTCGCCGGCGCCGAAAACGTGCTGCACCTGCCGATCACCACCGGGTCCGACGTGGCGCTGCACAACACGCTCTTCACCTATATTGCGGATCAGGGCTGGGTCGATGCCGACTTCATCGCCAAATCGACCTTTCAGGGCGATGTGGCTGTGGCGGCCGACAGCGCCTATCCGGCCTCGCTGGGGTCGTTCGAAGCCGCTCGCGTCGCCTGCAAGATGAGCCTTGCCGACGGGGCCGCCGCCACCGGCCTGACCGAAGCACAGATCATCCAGGCCGCCGAATGGATCGCCAGGCCCAAGGATGAC
>JAHRYZ010000181.1 GCA_020621905.1 Rhizobium sp. | reverse complement strand
CGGTTCGTTTCCACAAGAGCCACGGCCGCCAGGCGACGGTGACGGCGGTTCGCCCGCCCGCCCGCTTCGGCGCGCTGAAGCTCGAGGGCGACACGGTCGAAGGCTTCGTCGAGAAGCCCGAGGGCGAGGGCGGCTTCATCAACGGCGGCTTCTTCGTTCTCGACCCGAGATGCATCGACCGCATCGCCGACGATTCGACCAGCTGGGAGGCCGAGCCCCTGTCCGGGCTCGCCAATGACGGCCAGCTCAAGGCCTTCTTCCACACCGGCTTCTGGCAGCCGATGGATACGCTGCGCGACAAGGTTCATCTGGAAAGCCTGTGGAACAGCGGCAATCCGCCGTGGAAGACGTGGTGACCATGGCCAATCCCGCGTTCTGGAAAGGCAAGCGTGTCCTCCTGACCGGCCATACCGGCTTCAAGGGAAGCTGGCTCGCGCTGTGGCTCGCCGAAATGGGCGCCAAGGTGACCGGCCTGTCGCTGGTGCCCGAGACCTCCCCGTCGCTCTTTGGCCTGATCAACGGCAAGCCGGTGGCGGCCGAGATCTGCGACCTGCGCGATCGCCATGCAGTCGCGGCCCGCGTCATGCTGGCCAAGCCGGAAATCGTCCTGCATCTCGGCGCCCAGGCACTGGTGCGCGCCGGCTACCGCGATCCGATCGGCACCTACGAAACCAATGTCCAGGGCACGGCCAACCTGCTCGATGCGCTGCGCATCGCCCCCGACGTGCGTTCGATCGTCGTCGTCACCACCGACAAGGTCTATGCCAATCCGGAGACGGCAGTTCCCTTCGTCGAAACCGATCCGCTCGGCGGCCACGACCCTTACAGCGCCAGCAAGGCGGCCGCCGAGATCGTGACCGCCAGCTATCGCTCCTCCTTCTTTTCCGCCCGCGGCATCGGCCTTGCGACCGCGCGTGCCGGCAATGTGATCGGTGGCGGCGACTGGGCCGAGGATCGCCTGATCCCCGATGCCGTCCGGGCCTGGGGCGCCGCCCGCCCGCTGATGGTGCGCCGTCCTCAGGCGGTGCGGCCCTGGCAGCACGTGCTGGAGCCCCTGAACGGTTACCTGATGATGGCGGAGCGGCTGTGGGATCAGCCGTCTTTCGCCCCGAGCCTCAATTTCGGCCCCGACCACCAGGCGGCGGCAACGGTCGCGACCGTGCTCGACAAGGCTCAGGCGGCCTATGGCGGCGGCACGGTCGTTCTCGGCGACGGCTCGGAAGGGCCGCACGAGGCGGGCTACCTGATGCTGGATTCGTCCAGTGCCCGCGACACGCTCGGCTACCGGCCGGTCTGGAACCTCGACGAAACCGTGACCCGGACGATGGACTGGTATCGCCGGCTTGCCTCGGGTGGGTCGGCGCTCGACCTCTGCCGCGCCGATATCGCCGCCTTCGAGGCGGCCTACGACCTTCCCCTGAGAGCGGCCGTATGACCCCGCGCTTCGAAGTCGAGACGACCCCGATCGAGGGACTGCTGGTCCTGAGAAGGCGCAAGATCGCCGACGAGCGGGGGCATATCTCTCGCCTGTTCTGCGCCGAGGAACTGGCCGAAATCGGCTGGCGCGGGCCGGTCGCCCAGGTCAACGAGAGCGCCTCGCGCTTTGCCGGCACGGTTCGCGGCATGCACTTCCAGAACCCGCCCTACAGCGAGATCAAGCTCGTGACCTGCGTCGCCGGCCGCATCCTCGACGTGGCGGTCGACCTCAGGCAGGGCTCGCCGACCTTCCTTAATCATGTCGCGGTCGAGCTTTCGGCCGACAATGCCTGTTCCTTCCTCATCCCCGAGGGCTTCGCGCACGGCTTCCAGGCGCTGAGCGACGATGTGCGGATGATCTACGCCCATTCGGCCCCCTATCGCGCCGAGGCGGAGGGGGGGCTGAGCCCGACCGATCCGCGGCTCGCCATCGCCTGGCCCCTGCCGGTCGCGCACCTGTCGCCGCGCGATGCGGCTCACCCCCAGCTTGGCATCGACTACCGAGGACTTGCCGCATGAAGTGTCGTCACTGCCAGTCGCAGAACATGGGTCCCTTTCTCGACCTCGGCACCGCGCCGCCGTCGAATTCCTATGTCCGGCAGGGCGATCTCGGAAAGCCGGAACTGTGGTATCCGCTGGTGATCCGGGTCTGCAACGAATGCCTTCTCGTGCAGACTGAGGATTTTGCCTCGCGCGAGACCTTCTTCTCCGAGAGCTATGCCTATTTCAGCTCGTTCTCGAGCTCGTGGCTCGGCCATGCCGAGGCCTATGTCGCGTCCATGGCCGAGCGTTTCGGGCTTGGCCCGACCTCCGGCGTCGTCGAGATCGCCGCCAATGACGGCTACCTGCTGCAATATGTGAAGGCCCGCGGCATTCGCTGCCTCGGAGTCGAGCCGACCACCAGCACGGCGACGGCGGCGCGCGAGAAGGGCATCGAGATCGTCGAGGATTTCTTCGGCGTCGAGCTTGCCGCGCGCCTTGCGGCCGAGGGCTGGGGCGCCGACCTGATGGCGGCCAATAACGTGCTCGCCCATGTGCCCGACATCAACGACTTCGTCGCCGGCTTTGCCCGGCTGCTGAAGCCGACGGGTGTTGCCACCTTCGAGTTCCCCCACCTGCTCAACATGGTGACGGAAGCGCAGTTCGACACCGCCTACCATGAGCATTACTCCTACCTGTCGCTGACCGCCGTCGAGCGCATCTTCGCCGCCAACGGCCTGCGCGTGTTCGATGTCGAGACGACGCCCTGGCATGGCGGAAGCCTCAGGGTCTTCGCCGACCGCGCCGATACGGCCGCCCATCCGGTGAGCGAGAGCGTTGTCGTCATGCTGGATACGGAGACGGCGGCGGGTATGCGCGAACCTGCCTTCTATGCCGGTTTCCAGGCCACCGCGCAGCGCGTGCGCAACGACTTCCTGGAATTCCTGATCGACTGCCAGCGCCAGGGCCTCAGGGTCGCCGCCTATGGCGCGGCGGCCAAGGGCAACACGCTGTTGAACTTTGCCGGCGTGAAGCCGGATCTCCTCGCCTTCGTCGTCGACAAGAACCCGGCCAAGCAGGGCACATTCCTGCCGGGCAGCCGGGTACCGGTCGTTTCCGAGGACGTCCTGAAATCCGAAAAGCCTGAAAGGGTGGTGATACTGCCATGGAATCTTCAGACAGAAATCAAGCGACAGCTTTCGTATATAACCGGCTGGGATGGGAAGTTCGTGACGGCAGTGCCGAAATTGACGGTTCATCCCTGATCGAACCGCTGCCGAAGAGCGATGCCCCGGCTATCAAGGTTGCGACGCCGCCATTGCGCGGAACGCTTCGGCCGGAGTGACGGGGTCGTGGGTGTCGAACCGTCGACCAATAAGCGGAGCCGCCGACGGATCCGAAGCGGAGAAGACCATGGCTGAGAAGACGCGCCTGTCGATCTGCGTGCCCTCGCGCAATCGCCAATACTATTTCCAGAAGACCATCGAAGGCCTGCTGCGCACCGGGCGCGACGACATCGAATTCGTCTTCGTCGACAATTCCGACGATCCGTCGGTGATGAACGACTACATGCGCGCCCATGCCGGCGATCCGCGCATCGTCTATCTGCCGTCGACCGACCGCACGCTGCCGATGATCGAGAACTGGGAACGCACGCTCGCGGCTGCGACCGGCGACTGGGTGACCGTGATCGGCGACGACGACTATATCGACCCCGACGTCATGATCGTGCTGAAGAAGGTGCTGGCCGCCAATCCGGAGACGGAGGCCTTCGCCTGGGGCGTCGCGACCTATAGCTGGCCTTCGCCGGGCCAGAGGAACACCAGCATCCACGTGCCCTTCAATTCCTTCGTGGTGAAGGTCCCGCGCGATCAACTGCTCAAGCGCATGTTCGGCTGGTTCGAGGCGACCACCGTTCCGACCTCCGGCTACTCGATCTATCATTCGGCGGTCTCGCGCCAGCTGCTCGACCGCATCCGTCGCAAATATGGCGGGCGCTATTTCGAGCACCCGGTCATCGACTACGACATGGCGATGAAGGTGATGGTCGAGGGCAAGCATTTTGCCTTCTGCCAGAGGACCTTCTCGGTCATGGGAAGCTGTCCGGAGAGCAATTCCTATTCGATCGGCAAGCTCGCTGACATCAAGAAGAAGGTCGACATCTTCATGGCCGAGCTCGGCCGCAACTTCGACGACGACCCACTCCTGCGGGACTTTCCCTTCCAGAGCATATTGGGGGTCACCGCCTCCATCGGCATTTGCCAGCAATGGTTCCGCGCCAAGTACAAGCTGACCTATGACGGTTGGGAAAAGAATTTCGCCAAGTCCTGCGCCCTCAACACCGAGATGTTCCGCGACGAGGAATCGTTCAACATCGTCCGGGAGGGTTATGCGACCGCCTTCAGGAACTGGCGCCGGGGAAAATTCCTCGAACACTTCCAGCCCGTGTTCAAGGACATGCGTTTCAGCCTGCAGATCAGCGGCTCGAACCTCGCCGGTACCTTCATCCGCTCCGACATTGCCGGCGTGAAGACGCCGGTGGAACTGCTCGACGTCATCAACGGCCTGATCTGCCCGGCCGACCAGGTCGAGGTCCGGCCGGACGGCCTGCGTTTCCCCTGGGAAGAGGAACTGATGACGCCCGTCGGCGAGAAGCGGCCGATCCAGACGACCCAGAAGCGCATCGCCTGAATCCAGCTGACCGCCGTGGCGGCCGAAGCGGAAACGAAAAGGCCGCGGTCACGACCGCGGCCTTATTTGTTTTCGGGACCGAATTTCGCCGAGGCTCAGACGCGCTTCAGGAAGCCGTCCGGCGAGGCGGTGATGGTGATCTTGTTCTCGATCGTCTTGTCATAGGCGAATTTCAGCGGCTCGCCGTCGCGCGCCGTGCGGCCTTCGCTCTCCAGCAGCTTCATGTATTCCCAGACTGCGGTCTTTGGGTTGTCGCCCTTGCCCCAGGGGCGGTCGTTGCACATGTCGGCCGGCAGGTCTTCGACGCCGGTGTCCCAGACGACGCAATAGGAGCCCTTCGAGGTGAGCGGCGCATAGAGCTCAAGCTCGGCGAGCACGTGTTCGTGCGTGTGGTTGGAATCAAGGAAGACCATGACCCGGTCATATCCCTCGGCATGGGCCTTGACCTGGGCGAAGACGTCGTCGGCGACCGAGGAGCCCTGGATGGTGTGGATCTTGTGGGTCAGCGGATGGGCTTCGATCGCGGCGCGGTTGTGGGCGCGGATGTCGATGTCGACGCCCACCACCTTGCGGCGGCTGGCCTTCGGATCGAGCACGGTGCCCGCCTGCACGGCGTCGCAATAGTCGAGCATGGCGAGCATCGATGCGCTCATCACCAGCGAGCCGCCATGGGCGATGCCGGTTTCGATGACCAGATCGGGACGGCAGGTCCAGATCAGTTCCTGGATCGCATAGGTATCCTGCGGGACCTGGATGATCGGCCGGCCGAGCCAGGTGAAATTCTGCGCATAACGGTGGCGGATCGATTCCCGCACCCAGATGTTCGACAGGCCGATGAAATCCCGGTCCTCGCCGATTTCCCGGATATTGTTGGCGACGTAGTCGCGGAAGTGTTCGACAGGATCCATGGGTAACTCCTCTTGAATGGCCGCTTCACTCTGTCCAGGCGTAAAGCACGGTTTCCATGAGTTGCGGGGAATGGTGGCGCAGGGCGAACCGGTAGTCCGGTACCAGCGATTTCAGGTAGCTCGAGATTTGCGGTATGTCGGACGGATAGTGATAGACGCAGATGGCGAGCTTTGGGCGGCAGCGCGCAATCGTCTCGGCCGCCCCCTGCAGCAGGGCCATTTCCATGCCCTCGACATCCGCCTTGATGAAGCTGGCCGGCGCGCCGTCCAGATAGCGGTCGAGCGAGGTCACGGTAACCGCACCCGCGCCTGCACCCGCCGTGCCGAGTGCCAGGCTCTGCAGCTGTCCGCTCTGGCTGGCGCTCGCCATCTGCGCCTCGCCGGCGCCAAGCCCGCTGCGGTTGATGACAATCGCCTGCGGATCGAGCGCCCATTCCTCGACGAGCCGATCCGTCCTCGCCTTCAGCGCGCGATGCTGGCGCGCACCGGGCTCGAAGGCATGGATCCTGGCGAACACGCCGTAATGCGTCCAGATGAAGCGTTCGACACTGTCGCCGACATAGGCGCCGGCATCGATGAAGATCTCCTTCTCCACGCCGCAGAAGCGCGGCAGGCAGAAATACTGGTCCTTCTCGAATACCGCCTCGCAATAGGATTTTTCGCCCGTCAGCATCGCGGCCAGGACGGCGCGCAGCACGTCGCGCGAGCGCTCGTCGTCGAGAAGCTCGTGGACCGCGGCAAAGGCCTCGAAATGCAGCGCGGCATAGAAGGCGTCGAAGGACAGGCCGGCGACACCCAAAGTTTCGAGCCTGGCGCTGACCGGACCGATCGCATGGCGCGCGGTGATGAGCGTCAGTTCCGGACCGATTTCGCCGATTGTTTCCGGCGCATGGACGGGTAGGCCCTGGAACTGGGTGCCCGCGCGTTCGGGATTGCCGTCGAAGCAGGCGACGAGGTCGAAGCCGTTGTCTTTCAGCCAGGAACAGGCCCAGGCGCCGAGAAAGCCGGTGCCGTAGATCGCCGTGCGCGGACGCTGCGGATTGGGCAGCGACAGCGCGAAGGCGCGGATATCGGCTGAGGTGCGGGCAAGCTGGTCGAGGCTCGGAATGATCGTCATTGCCGTTCTTCCGGTATGGCGTAGACGACCGCACCGGTGCCGCACCAGCTGTGCAGCCGGAACAGGAAACGGTAGCCGTCGAGATTGTCCATCAGCCAGGCGGGCGTGGCCTGGATCCCGTCGGCGTCATGATAGACGGTCGCGACGATGATCGGGCGATATTTGCGCAGGGTCGCGATGCCGCCCTTGAGGGCGCCAAGTTCTCCGCCTTCGAGATGCAGCTTCACGAAGCTCGGGGCAGCGCTAAGTGCGTCGAGCGTCTGGGTCACGCGTTCGTCCGTTCCGGTGGGTGAGATCTGCGAGGCATAGCCGAGGCCATCATGAAAGCGGACGGTTCGGCATTCGCTGTCGAGCAGTGCATCGCTGACGGTGATGCGGCTTCGCTGATCCGAGGCGAGGCCGTCGAGGGTCTGCTCGAGTACGGCGCGGCTTTCCTCGTCCGGTTCGATGGCGAGGATCGAGGCGAACTGGCCGTCCGTTTCCGCGATGAAGCGCGCCGTGACGCTGCCGTGATGGGCGCCGGCATCGAGCAAGCGCTCGTTCGGTCTGAGCACACCGAGGATCGGCGGAATGAAGAAGCGGTCGTCGATGGTCACCGGCGCGCCGTCGAAGCTCCATTCCTGCCGAAGGCGGCGCCAGGCGATGAACTGCAGATGATGCGCGCGCGACAGGTCGTCGTCCCAGGCCGAGAGAACCGCGCCGACGGCCGCGACGTCATCGTCGGAGAAGGGCTCGGCGAACCAGCCGTTCGACAGCGGGTGGCGGTCGCGGAAGGATTCTGCGATGTCGTAGAAGGGCACGATGTCGCGCCAGCCTGCAGCCGCAAGGGCGGCCTGGAGCGGGACATAGGGGCTGGTGACGATGCTGACTGCGAGCATGGCCCGGGCCTTCGTCTCGGCATCGACCGCGTCAGGATGGACGAGCCGGGTGCCGGCCCATTCGCCGCCAGCCGCCAGGGCCTCGGCATTGCGGTCGACGACCAGGTCGAAATCCTCGCCCACGGCGCGCAGGTGGTCGCGCGCCAGCCGCCCGAGATTGCCGGCGCCGTAGAGCGCCAGCGGCTGGCGCGGGACAACCGGGCCCGGCGTGCAGGTGTTGTCGGCGATGGCGCGAAGGAGGGCGAGCGACGCAGACCGGTCGGGCAGGGCGGCGAGGGCGCGCGCAACCACCGCCGGTCGTTCCGGCGATGCCACGACCGGCACCTGTGCCCCTGTCTGCTTGGCTTCGATCATTTCCGTCCGCAATTCGCCCGGCTCGTCTAAACTGTCATCCCGGATGATTCGAACAACCTGCCGGTCCGCCTGCCTTTGGTGCCATCTATCAGGCGTGACCTTTCCCGGAGCTTGTCATGACAAGGATCGTGTTGACCGGTGCCACCGGTTTCGTCGGCCGCCAGATCCATCGCCGGCTCGCCGAAGCGGGCCATGACGTCGTTCCGGTGCTTCGCCCCGGCAGCGCGGCACGCCTGCTGGAGGGCGCAAGGGCCGAGCATGCCATCCTCACGGCGGATCTCTTTGCCGAGACCGCCGACTGGTGGGCGGAACGACTGGAGGGCGTCGATTCGGTCATCCACGCCGCCTGGTATGTCGAGCCGGGCAAATATCTCGATTCCCCGCTCAATCTCGATTGCGTCACGGGAACGCTGGCGCTCGTCCGGGGCGCCACGGAAGCCGGAATCCGCCATTTCATCGGGGTCGGCACCTGCATGGAA
>JAHRYZ010000180.1 GCA_020621905.1 Rhizobium sp. | reverse complement strand
AAGTTGGGAAGAATTCTAATGGCATCCGCGATCAATTCGACAAGCTTCAACGGCGAAACCCTCGAAATCATCGCCTTCCGGCTGCATGACCAGGAATTCTGCGTCAAGACCACGACCATCCGCGAAATCCGCGGCTGGGCGCCGTCGACGCCGATCCCGCATGCCCCTGCAGACGTGATCGGCGTAATGAACCTGCGCGGCTCGGTCATTCCGATCATCGACCTCGCCTACAAGCTGGGCATGAAGAGCACCGTCGCCAACGAGCGTTCCGCCATCGTCGTCGCCGAAGTCCACAACATGGTCATCGGCATGCTGGTCGACCGCGTCTCGGACATCCTGACGACTTTCTGACGTGTTCAGCCGGTTCCGGAAATCTCGGCTTCCTTCGACAAGTCCTTCTCCGAAGGCATCATTGCCAACGAACATGGCATGATCTGCTTCCTGAACCTCGCCAAGATGTTCAAGGGCAGCGAAATCGAAGAGCTCGCCGCCTGATCGTCCGCCACTTCATAAGATCGCAGCAATCACAACAAAGGGCTCCGCAATGCGGAGCCCTTTTTCTTTGTGCATTGACCGGAGGTGGAGCCAGGGAGCGCTGTCTCCACCCTTGCCGATTCAGATGCTTCAGCCGAACAGAACGAAGGTCTTCTGCAGCGTGATCCACACGCCCCAGAGATCGAATGCCGACCACGGCCCAGGCGACCAGCGCCTTCGCGTCGAGGCCACCCGTGCCGATGCCGAAGGACCCGGAGGGACCGGCAGCCGCGGCCTTCGTCTTGGCTTGCAGCGACGCCACTTCCTCGTCCGACATGAACCACTTGTCGGACAGCGGCTTGACCAAGGCGTTGGCGATAAGGCCGAGCGCCAGCATGCCGGCCAGGATGTACATGGTGAAGTCGTAGACCTGGGCGCGCGGAATGCCCGCCGCGATCTGCGCCTCGCGGATGTAGTTGACCACCACCGGGCCGATGATGCCGGCGGTTGCCAGGCGGTCAGCAGACGCGCCGGATCGCGCCGACGAACTGCGTCCGAAGATGTCCGCGAGATAGGCGGGAATGGTGGCAAAGCCGCCGCCATACATGGACAGGATGATGCAGAAAGCGGCGACGAAGAACACCTTGCTGCCGATGCCGGCGGCCCACGGGGCCGAGGCGTAAAGCAGGATGCCCAGCAGGAAGAAGACGTAATACGTGTTCTTGCGGCCGATCTTGTCGGAGAGCGAAGCCCAGAAGAAGCGCCCGCCGATGTTGAACAGCGAGAGAAGCCCGGTAAAGCCGGCGGCGATCGCGGCGATGGCCGTCAGCTGCTCCTTGCTGAGATCGGAGAACTTCAGCTCGGGCAGGCCGAGCAACGAGCCGGCGAAGATTTCCTGCAGCATGGGCGAAGCCATGCCGATCACGCCGATGCCGGCCGAGACGTTGAGGCAGAGAACCGCCCAGATCAGCCAGAACTGCTTGGTCTTGTGGGCGTTCTTCAGGTGGACGTGGCGGCTGGTGATCATGCTGTCCTTGGCGACCGGCGCCACCCAGCCTTCGGGACGCCAGCCGGCCGGCGGGATGCGGTAGCCGAAGGCGCCGCCCATCATGAAGACGAAGTAGACCCCCGCCATGACGACGAAGGTCTGCCAGACGCCGACCGAGGTCTCGCTCTTGAAGATGTTCATCAGCATGTCGGCCAGCGGCGCACCGATCATCGCACCGCCGCCGAAGCCCATGATCGCCATGCCGGTCGCCATGCCGCGACGGTCGGGGAACCACTTGATCAGCGTCGAGACCGGCGAAATGTAGCCAAGCCCGAGGCCGATGCCGCCGATCACGCCGGCGCCGAGCCACATCAGCCACAACTGGTGGGTCATGACGCCGACGGCGGCGATCAGGATGCCACCGCACCAGCAGCAGGCCGAGACGAAGCCCGCCCGGCGCGGACCGACCCGCTCCAGCCAGCCGCCCCAGATTGCAGCCGACGAGCCGAGCAGGACGAAGAACAGCGTATAGATCCAGCCGAGATCGGCGACGCGCCAGTCGCAGCTGGTGGTGAACAGCGCTGATGCCAGCGTCAGATCCGGACAGGCGATGGACTGGCCGATGCCGAGCGACTTGGTGAGCGGCAGCCAGAAGACGGAAAATCCATAGGCCATGCCGATGCAGAGATGAATGGCAAGGGCGGCCGGCGGCACCAGCCAGCGATTGAAGCCCGGTTTGGCAATGATGCGTTCGCGGTCGAGAAGGCCACCGCCCCCATAGCCGCCTGTCAATGTTTCGGTCGTAGCAGACATATTTGAAATCCTCCCTCCCATCGGTCATCGCCGATGGCTCTATCCCCGACCCGGCTGTCCTCGAATGCTGCGCCTTGTCGCTCCTGACGACAAGGCCCTCCGCGGAACCGAGCCAAACACAGGAAGTGGCCTTCGCCGCCTCCTCCCTGCTCCCGCCCGCATCCCCTCTCCAAGGGATGTGCCAGGAACAAGAATAAGCTAGCAACCGCCGTGCCAACCCGAACTTGGCATTTTTCAATTACTTAGCCGAAGCCACAGCCCCGCAGTGGACAAAATGTCCGACCGGCACGGACAAAACGTCCATGAAACTCCCGTCAGTTCGCCTCGGGAAGCCAGATGGAAAAGCTCGTCCCCTTGCCCGGCTCGCTCTCGACGGTGAGCGCTCCACCCTGACGCCGGACAAGCGTCTGGCTGATCGAAAGGCCGAGACCGGTACCCTGCCGTCGCTTGGTGGTGAAGAACGGATCGAAGATCCGCGCGAGCACGTCGGACGTCATGCCGATGCCGGTGTCCTCCACGTCGACCCGAATGCCGTCGTGACCATCGCGCGTCTCGTCGCGACTGACAAGGCGAAGCGTGCCGCCATCCGGCATGGCATGGATGGCATTGACGATCAGGTTGATCAGGACCTGCTGCAACTCGGTCCGGTTCATCAGGACCTGCCGGGTCGCACCATCGTCCCGCTCGATCTCGATATCGGCCTTGCCGAGAAGATGCTGCACGAGCGGCAGGCAGTCCGAGATCACGCCGGCGACATGATGGCGCTCGACATAGCCGGCATATTCCTCCGGCTTGGCGAATTGCAGCAGCTTGGTGACGATCTGGCTGACCCGATGGATCTGTTCGTCGATCAGCCGGAGTTCGGTGGAAAGATCGTTCGCCCGGTCGCCGAGCACGCTGCGCACCACGTCGAGATTGCCCTGCATGACGGCGATCGGATTGTTGATTTCGTGGGCGACGCCCGCCGTGATCTCGCCGATCGCCGCCAATTTTTCCGACATGACGAGCTGCTTGGTCGTCGCCTCCAGCTGCCGGTTCGCCAGTTCGAGTTCGCGCGTGTGCTCGGCCACGCGATCATTGAGTTCGTCGTTCCAGCGCCGCAGGTCGCGGTCGCGCTGCTGCAACTGGTCGAGCAGGCTGTCGAGATGGACGGCCACACGGCCAATCTCGTCGCTGCCGTCGGTGAGACCCGAGCGTGCGCCGAGATCGCCTTGCTCGACCTTCGCAATGGTGCCGGTCATGCGTTCCAGCGGCTTGAAGATCGCCCGCGCCCAGCGCAGGAAGATCGGCACGCTCGCGGCCGTCACCAGAAGGAAGGCGACGACGATGCCGATGATGGTCTCGGTCTTGGCGCGGGCGAACGGCGCTTCGAGGAAACCGACATAGAGCATGCCGATCCGCCTGCCGAAACTGTCGCTGATCGGCTCATAGGCGGAGACGTACCAGTCATTGACGACAAAAGCGCTGTCGAGCCAGACGCGCCCCTCGTCCAGCACCGTCTGGCGCACGGCGGCCGAGACACGCGTGCCGAGCGCCCGTTTGCCCTCGAACAGCCGGACATTGGTGCTGATCCGCACGTCTTCAAGGAAGAGCGTCGCCGTGCCCTGGCTGCCCTCCGGCAGGCTCGCGGCGCGATAGACGAGATCGTTGATCGTGTCGATGAAGACGAGGTTCTGGTTGAGCAGGACGCCGCCGACCAGGGCGGCATCCTTCCCGTCCGGCAGCGACGCCGGGCTTGCCGAATGCACCACCATGCCGCGCGTTTCGCTCGCCCGGTCGGTCGGCACCGCATTCGGCGTCGGCACGAGTTCGAGCTTCGCGCGCGCCGCAAGCTCCGGCGATACGGCCGCCAGCTCCTGTTGGGAGAAGATATCGATCGCCGTCTTCGGCTCTCCTGCCAATGCGGCGTCGAAGACCGGCCAGTCCGTTCGCAGCCGACCTTGCCCCGCAAGCCCCACCGGCTCCGTCGCCACGCCGTCCCGGCGCACGAGAAAGAGGAAATCGAGGCCGAGGCGCGTGCGATTTTCCTCCAGATAGGCCGCCAGTCCGGCCCCGCCGTCGCGCGTCGCCGCCTCCCGGAACGCGACCGAACCGGTCAGCGCCGAGAGATGCTCGCCCGTATTCTCCAGGATCCGTGCGAGATACTGGTGCGCGATGGTGAGGTCGGCATTGACCTTCGAGTCAGGAGAGCATCGAACTGTCTCCCAGCGCGCCATGGTGGCGACCAGCAGCAGCGGCAGGATGACGAGCGTCGGCAGAAGCGCGATGGCAAGGAGGCGGTAGCGGATCGATCGCCCGCGGCGCAGCCCCGGCTCGTGGGTCTCCGCCTCAGGCATTCCACGACACGAGCTTGCGGTCGATGGTCTTGCGCGAAATGCCGAGCCGTCGGGCCGTCTCCTCGCGATCTCCGCCGGTCTGCTCGAGCACGGCCAGGATATGACGGCGCTCCACCTCCTCCAGCGTTCCCGACGGCGCAGTTACCGCGCCTGTCCGCTGACCGCGGAAATCGTCAGGGAAGCCGCCGAGAATGAGCGAACGCTCGATCAGATTGCGCAGTTCGCGCACATTGCCCGGCCATGCATAGGCTGACAGCGCTGCCTTCGTCGCCTTGTCGATCGGCACCGGCGGCATGCCGAGCTGCTGCGACAACTTGTGCATGAAGAGGCTGGCAAGCTCGAGAACGTCGTCGCCCCGGTCGCGCAGCGGCGGCAGCTTCAACTGCATGACGTTGATGCGGTAGTAGAGATCCGGACGGAAGCCGCCTTGCTGCACGAGCTTTTCCAGATTGGCGTTGGTGGCGAAGACGAAGCGCAGGTCGACCGGCACTTCGCGTTCCGCCCCGACGGGGCGCACCCGGCGATCCTCGATCACGCGCAGGAGCTTGCTCTGCGTCGCGAGCGGCATTTCTCCGATCTCGTCGAGGAACAGCGTGCCGCCCTGGGCATGCAGGAAGAGGCCTTCACGCCCGGCTTCCGCGCCGGTGAACGCACCGCGGACATGGCCGAACAGCTCGGATTCGATCACATCCGGCGGAATGGCCGCGCAGTTGACCGGGACGAAGGGTTTGGCCGCACGGTCGGAGAGCGCATGCAGCGATCGGGCCGCAACCTCCTTGCCCGTGCCGGATTCGCCGGTCAGAAGCACAGTCGTCGGCAAGGGCGCAACGCGGGCCAGCGTTTCGCGCACCTGCTGGATCGCGGCCGAACCGCCGATCAGCTTGTCGCGCAGCAGGATATGGTCGGCCGTCGCCCGAAGCTCGTAGCGCAGCACGAAGTTCTCCCTCTGCAATCGCATGCGGTCGAGGCAGCGCGCCACGGCATTGAGGATCTGGTTGGAGCGGAAGGGCTTCAGCACGAAATCGACGGCGCCGGCACGTAAGGCACGGATCGCCGTTTCGAGATCCGCATAGGCGGTCATCAGGATGGCGTCGGCGAAGAAGCCGATCGCCCGCTGCTCGATCAGCCAGTCGACGCCGTTCTTGCCCGGCATGATATTGTCGAGAATGACGACGTCGAAATGGTGCTGGTCGAGCTTGCGCGACGCCTCTTCGGCATCGGCGGCTTCCTCGATCCGCTTGCAGCGGGGGCTGAGCGTGCGCACGAGAAAATTGCGCATGCCCGGCTCGTCGTCGACGACGAGGATCGTCGCCTGCGCCAGCCAGGGACCAAATTCTGGATCCCGCTCGCTGGCGGGAACCTTTCGTGCCGTTTCCCCTCTCACCGTGTCGCCCGCCTCCCTCGTTCAACGTCGGTCTTGCATAACAGAGGCGACGCGAAACGCCAAAGCGAACCCGGCGCCTCTGGTGTTCAGGCCGCGACCGGACGCTTGATGACCTTGGAGGCTTCCATCACCAGCGGTAGAAGGCCCTCACCACCCTTGTCGATGTGCTCGAACAACTCGCGGCGCATGCGCGGCTCCCAGAATTTGTTGATGTGGTTCGCGACGCCTTCGAGGCGCACCGCTTCCGGCTGCGACAGGAAGAAGGTGGCGATCTGGTTCGCCATGCGAACGAGCTTCTCGGTGGTGTCATGCGACATGGGCGTTCACTCCGGCAATGATGCGCTCTGATCTGGTGAAAATTTCAAACTCGTCGCCCCGCGCAATGCCGACGAGCGTAATCTGGGCCTCCTCCGCCGTGCGAATGGCAAGGGCCGTCGGAGCCGAGACGGCGATCAAGATGGGGCATTTCAGCGCCGCCGTCTTCTGCACCATCTCCACCGACAGGCGGCTGGTGACGACGACGGCGCCCTGGGAGCCGGAATACCCGGCGCGGATCACCGCGCCCGAAAGCTTGTCGAGCGCGTTGTGGCGGCCGACGTCCTCCCGCAATGCGATAAGGCCCTGGCCGGGCACGAAGAATCCGGCGCCATGCACGGCGCGCGTTTCGCGGTTGAGGCTCTGTCCGTCCCCCAGAAGCTTCACCGCCTCGGCAATCTGCGCCGGAGCCAGGCTGAAATCGTCGGCCTCGACCGACGGGACCTGCCGCATAGCCTGCTCGATCGATTCGATGCCACACAGCCCGCAACCGACCGGGCCGGCCATGTGACGACGTCGCGACGTCAGCGCCTCTGCCGTCGCGTCCGCCAGGATGATCTGCACGTCGACGCCGCCGCCGGCCATCACCGCCTCGATCGAGACGATGTCGGCAGGTTCGGAAACAATGCCCTCTGACAGCGAGAATCCGAGCGCGAAGTCCTCGAGATCGGCGGGCGTCGCCATCATCACGGCATGGGTCGAACCGCCATAGGAAAAGGCGATCGGCACTTCTTCCGGAACGACGCGGGCGCCCGTCGCCAGGATGCCGTGACGGCACTGCAGTTCGGGAATGGAGGTGGCGGTCTTCATGGATAGGCCCCTCATCTGCCTGCCGGCACCTTCTCCCCGCAGGCGGGGAGAAGGAGACATGCCGCAACGTCTCCTCCCCCTCTCCCCGCGCGGGGTCTGTGGGTGGGTGTGTGGGGCATGAAGCCGCAAGCCTGGGCCATTCCCTACTCCGCCGCCTCCAGCTTGCCGGCGATGCGGCGCGACTGGCGCGACAGGTCCTCATAGTCCTGCTGCCATTCGGACGGGCCGTTGGACGGCGCGACCTGCACCGCGGTCACCTTGTATTCCGGGCAATTGGTCGCCCAGTCGGAGAAGTCAGTCGTGATGACGTTGGCCTGCGTCTCGGGATGATGGAAGGTCGTGTAGACGACGCCGGGCGAAACACGTTCGGTGATCTGCGCCCGAAGCGTGGTTTCGCCGGCCCGGCTGGCAAGACGCACCCAGTCGCCGTCCTTGATGCCGCGCTGTTCGGCATCGTGCGGATGGATCTCCAGAAGATCCTCCGCATGCCAGGTGACGTTCTCGGTGCGGCGCGTCTGGGCGCCGACATTGTACTGCGACAGGATGCGGCCGGTGGTCAGAAGCAGCGGGAAGCGCGGGCCGGTGCGTTCGTCGGTCGCCACATATTCCGTGCGGATGAACTTGCCCTTGCCGCGCACGAAGCCGTTGACGTGCATGATCGGCGAGCCTTCCGGGAACTTCTCATTGCAGGGCCACTGCACCGAACCCATCTTTTCCAGGAGGTCGTAGGACACGCTGGCGAAACTCGGCGTGGTCGCGGCGATCTCGTCCATGATCTCGGACGGATGGCTGTAGTTCCACGGCAGGCCCATGGCCTGGGCGAGCTTCTGCGTCACTTCCCAGTCGGCAAAGCCGTTCTTCGGCGACATCACCTTGCGCACGCGGTTGATGCGGCGTTCGGCATTGGTGAAGGTGCCGTCCTTTTCCAGAAAGGTCGAGCCCGGCAGGAAGACATGGGCGTAGTTGGCCGTCTCGTTGAGGAACAGGTCGTGCACGACGACGCATTCCATCGCGGCAAGGCCGGCCGAGACATGCTTGGTGTCGGGGTCGGACTGCAGGATGTCCTCGCCCTGGATGTAGATGCCCTTGAACGAGCCGTCGACGGCGGCGTCGAGCATGTTCGGGATGCGCAGGCCCGGTTCGCTGTCGAGCTTGACGCCCCAGAGCTTCTCGAACGTGTCGCGCGTCGCGTCGTCGGAGACGTGGCGATAGCCCGGTAGTTCGTGCGGGAAGGATCCCATGTCGCACGAGCCCTGCACGTTGTTCTGGCCG
>JAHRYZ010000179.1 GCA_020621905.1 Rhizobium sp. | reverse complement strand
ACATCATCGGCGTGATCGACGAGATCGCCTTCCAGACCAACCTGCTGGCGCTGAATGCCGGCGTCGAGGCGGCACGCGCCGGGGAGGCCGGTCGCGGTTTCGCGGTCGTCGCCCAGGAAGTGCGCGAACTCGCCCAGCGTTCGGCCAATGCCGCCAAGGAGATCAAGACGCTGATCAGCGACTCGGCCGCCGAAGTCGGCAACGGCGTGGCGCTGGTGCGCTCGACCGGCGAGGCCCTGGTGGAGATTGAGAAACTGGTGAACCAGGTCAACGACCACGTCAACAGCATCGCCACCGCGTCGCGCGAACAGGCGACCGGCCTGCAGGAGATCAATACCTCGGTCAACCACATGGACCAGATGACCCAGCAGAACGCCGCCATGGTCGAGGAAACCTCGGCCGCCGGCCAGACGCTGGCGGAGGAAAGCCGGCACCTGCGCGAACTGCTGTCGCGGCTCAAGCTCGATGCCAGCGCCGCGGTGCAGCCGAGCCGGCGTCGCGCGGCCTGAGCAACGCCTTGAACGGCAAAGCGCCGGCGGGTCGCTCCCGCCGGCGCTTTCGTTTGTCCGGTCGTGTGGTCAGCGGGCGCCGCAGGTGGGGCCGAGCCGGCCGAGCGCGGCAGACGAGCCCTTGAGCGTGAATCGCCGCGCCTTGAAGGCCGTCTCGTCCGGGGTCAGCGTGACGTCGCTGCCGGCACGCAGGAGGGCGGTGAGCGGGCCGGAAAAGGCGGCGGGCGCATAGAGAACACCGTCCATCGCCTCGTACATCATCGTCACCTCCAGTTGCGTCCTGCCGTCGGAGAAGACCACGCGGCCGCTCCATTCCGGATTGCCGCCCGGCGGGTCGCCCTGGCCGCCGTCGTCGAAGCGCAGGGCGAACGCACCCTCCTCGCCGCATTGCAGGTAGAGCATCGGTTCACGCTCGCCGCCGGTCGCCGGCGCGCAGATATGGGCGGTGAGCGCCTTGCCGCCCTCGACCTCCCAGACTTCGGCCTTCCAGGCGCCGCAATCGGCGGCACGCGCGGGCAGGGTCGTGACGAGACCAAGGAGCGGCAGCAGGCTTGCTGCGAGGCAGGGTATCAGGCGCATTCTCGTATTCCCTGTTGCAGGGGCGGTTGAATTCGATCCAATCTAGGTCCGCTCCGCCCTGCCAGACAAGGGCAGAAAGCGCCTGTTCTTTCAGCCGTGCGCGCAAGCCGGCGCGGGAGACCGCCATGAGGCGCATCCTGATCATCCAGGGCCGTCCCGACGCCAGCGAGCCGCATTTCTGCCATGCGCTCGCCGACGCCTATGCCCAGGCGCCGCCGGGGCCGGTCAAGGTCTTCTTCGAACAGGCGCTCCGGCGGCTTGCCTATTCCAGCGAGCTCGGACCGTTCAAGGAGGCGCTGCTCAAGGGCCGGTCGCTGCGGATCGTCATCACCATGGGCATGCCGGCTTGGTTCTCCCGGCTGGTCTACGGTGCGCACGGCCTCAAGGCGATGAAGGTCGGCATCTTCGCTTTCGTCGGCTTCAAGCCGATCCGGACAAGCCTCATCGGCAATGTCGCCGGCACGGACGGACGCGGGTGGGAGAGATGGATCGCAAGCATGAAGGCGCTCGGCGCGGCAGCCGCGTAACGGGCGGCGCGGCGCTATACCAAGGCTTAACGGCCGCATGGTAGCGTCGATGGGGCAGATTTCCGGCTTGCGGCTGCGGCAGAGTGGGTTTTCAGTATGGCGTCCTCGACTTTCCTTAAGCGTTCAGCTCTGGTCCTCCTGCCGGCCGCGGGCCTCGTGTCCTGTGTCGGCGACGGCATGGCACCGCCGACGGAAGTTGGCGCGGCCCGGCCGGCGCTCTCGGCCCGTGCCGAGCCGGAGGGCCGCGTTGCCGACCGGGAACTGCTCGGTCCGGTCGGAGCGCCTGCCGCCTATGCGCCGGCACCCGCCAGCACCAGCCGTGCCTCCGCAGCAATCGACTATCTCGACACGCCGAATCTCGCCGGGATCGACAGCCAGGCGGACGAGGATCCGCTCGGTGTCAACGATCCGCGGGGCGGTCCGGCGCCGGCCGCTTCGGACGATCCGATGCGATCAGCCGACCCGCAGGCGCCGTTCTTGCGCGAACAGGCCCTGCAGCAACCCATGCCGCAGGCCGCCGCCTATGACATTCCGGCAGACGGGGTGAATATCGATGCCGAACTCGGCGTCGGCGGCGAAAACCTCCTGGGCGTCGGCGAGCCCGCACCGCAGGCGCCGGCAGCACCCGTGGCCGCCCAGATCATGGTGCCGCAAGGGCCGATGGCGATCGCTGAAGGCCAGACCAGCCAGCCGGTGGTCGACGGCATCGGCACCGACAATCCGACGCCTGTGATTCTGCCGCAGGGCCAGGCGGCCGATCCCTCGCTGTAGCGGAGCCAGCGCATCCTGAGCTGAAGGCCAATGTAAAAGCCGGCGCGAGCGCCGGCTTTTGACCGTTTGGCAATGGGGCGGGGGACATTGCCGCCGGTCGCAAAGGGATGAGTGAAAAGCGCTGTCTGAAATCGCATCGTCAAAAGAGGCAGGGCTTTGGTGGCGTTCAAGCCTGGATCGTCTGCGCGGCGTACCGCTTGGCTGCTACCGGACCTTGCCTGCGGGTGACGTTAGGCTAGAAGCATCACGGATTGATGACAGTCGCGGCAACCTTGCGGGGATAGTGCCGGGAAAGGACCTCGCGTGATGGTGCCCGTTTCGGAACTGCTGATGTTTGCCGGCCTGCTGGTGATTGCCGGCGGCGTGGCCGGGCTGCTCGCCGGCGTCTTCGGCATCGGCGGCGGTGCCGTGCTGGTTCCGGTGTTCTACCAGGTCTTCGGCGTGGCCGGCGTGGATCCGGCCGTGATCATGCATCTGGCGGTCGGAACCTCGACGGCGATTATCGTGCCGACCTCGATCCGCTCGTTCGCCGCCCACCGGGCGCGCGGCGCGGTGGACATGGACCTGCTCAAGGGCTGGATCGTCGCTGTGCCGCTCGGGGCGGTGCTCGCCGCCGTCGTCGCCTCGCACGCGTCGAGCGAGATGCTGCGGCTGATCTTCGCGGTGATCGCGCTTCTGCTCGCGGCCCGCATGGCTTTCCTCAGCGGCCGCCTGCATCTCGGAACGGAACTGCCGGGCGAGCCGGCACGCTTTGCCGTCGGTACGGTGTTCGGCCTGATCTCGGGCCTGATGGGGATCGGCGGCGGTGTGCTCAACAACACCTTCATGACGCTCTACGGCCGGCCGATCCACCAGGCGGTGGCAACCTCGGCCGGCGTCGGCGTGCTGATCTCGATCCCGGGCCTGTTCGGCTATATCTGGGCGGGCTGGGGCGACAAGGGCCTGCCGCCCGCCTCGACCGGCTTCGTCAACTGGATCGCCGTGGCGCTGATCATCCCGATCGCCATGCTGGTCACGCCGCATGGCGCGAGACTGGCGCATGCCATGAGCAGGCGCCAGCTCGAGGTCGGCTTCTCGCTCTTCCTCGTCTTCGTCTCGGCGCGCTTCTTCTACAGCCTCTACGGCTGAGTGTCCGGCACGGTCTTCTTCAGGCGACGACGCCGGTGCGGCTTGCCGACATGGTCAGCTTGCGTTCGGCGCGCTCCTGCTGCGGCGAGCGGTTGTAGAGTTCGCGATAACACTTGGAGAAGTGCGAGGCCGACACGAAACCGCAGGCGACCGCCACCTCGACCACCGGCATGGACGACTGGACCAGCAGGTGGCGGGCACGGTCGAGACGGATCTCCAGATAGTAGCGGGCCGGCGAGCGGCCCATTTCCTGGCGGAACAGGCGTTCGATCTGGCGCCGCGACAGGTCGGCATCGTCGGCGATCTCCAGCAGCGACAGCGGTTCGGCGAGATTGCTCTCCATCAGTTCGATGATCGACAGCACCTTGGAGTTCTGCACACCGAGGCGGGCCCGGAGCGGCAGGCGCTGCCGGTCGGTCGGGCTGCGCACCCGGTCGGTCAGGTGCTGCTCGCAGACCCGGTTGACCAGACCCTCGCCGAAGTCCTGGCCGATCAGGTTCAGCATCATGTCGAGCGAGGCGGTGCCGCCGGCGCAGGTGTAGAGATTGCTGTCGACCTCGTAGAGATCGGCATAGACCTCCGCCTGCGGGAAGGCCTCGGAGAAGCCCGGCAGGTTTTCCCAGTGGATGGCGCAGCGCTTGCCGTTGAGCAGGCCGGCCTGGGCCAGCACATGGGCGCCGGTACAAAGGCTGCCGACGGCCGCGCCCCGGTTATAGGCCTCGCGCAGCCAGGCATTGACCGACTTGTTGTGGAATTCCTCCACATAGACGCCGGAACAGACGATCACCATGCTCGGCCGGTTTTCGCCGGACAGAAAGCGGCGTTCGTCGGCCAGCGAGGAGTTGACCTCCATGCCGATGCCGCTCGAGGAATGGACCTTCTGCCCATCCGTCGAGGCCAGGCGCCATTCGTAGGCCGAATAGCCCAGCATGCGATTGGCGATGCGCAGTGTCTCGATCGCGCCTGCGAAGGGCAAGAGCGTGAAATGGGGGACGAGAAAGAAGACCAGCGAACGTTTCTTGGTCGGCGCCTTGTTCATGTGTGTGATGCCCAGTGTTCCCGCGTTTTTCCGCTATTCCTTGCGTGGCAGGCGTCATGGAGATGTTCCGAATGCGACGCATGTCTCTAGGAACACGGCAGAATAGCGCGCTGGGGGCAAAAATGCGACATCCGTCACGCACTTTTCTCATTGCGACCCGGTTTGTCGCGGCGCATTTCGGGCACTTGAGGCATCAAGTTGAAAGTCCGATGGAATTTCGGGCGCGAGCCGGGAAATGGGGAAAACCCGGCTCGGCCCGATTGCGACGCGGCGGGGCGGGCCGTGTCGCAAATGCCGTCAAAGCGTGCGCGCCGGGCGGTCGTTGGCCGGCCAGCCGAGGTCCTTGCGCAGGTCGAAGGGCAGGGCTTCGAGCGCCCGGGCATCGGCCCGCCGTTCCTGCCACTGCCGCACGGCCCGGCCGGCGGTCATGAGAATTGCGAGAGGGTGCGCGACCGTCGGCAAGCGGCGGCTCTGCAGGGTGATCCGGCTATCAAATCCAACGAGGGTCATCGTCATCTTCCTTTTCGGTGGCCTTGGGGGCCGTTGCGTTTTGCTCCTGTATCATTCATCATTCAAACGAATGTTTATGATGCGAGCGATCGATTTTTGTTGTGTTTGTGGTGTGGCGACATGGCCGGATATTCTTCCGGCGGCCAGCCGATATCGCGCTGCAGTTCTGGCGGCAGGGCGGCCATTTCCCGGCGCGCCTTGAGATTTTCACGGGCGGTCGGCGTCAACGGCAAGCCGCTCTGCCAGCGGCGCATCATGTGGAGCATGGTTGCAATCAGCATTTCGGCCTCCTTGTGTTCTCTTGATGGTTGCAGCATGCACCCTGATTGACATTCAATCAAACGCGATGATATCGTTCTTAAGATCAGTTTTATTGAAGGATGCGCACCGATGACCCTGATGATCCGCCAACCGATACCGCTGCTCGACAACGATATCCTGCGCACCTTCGTCGCCATTGCCGAGACCGGCAGTTTCACCTCTGCGGCCGACCGGGTGTTCCGCACACCGTCGGCGGTCTCCATGCAGATCAAGAAGCTGGAGGAGCAGCTGAGCGCGACGCTCTTCCTGCGCGACGCGCGTTCCGTCACCCTGACGGAGAGCGGCGAGACGCTTCTGCCCTATGCCCGGCGTGCTGGCGCTGTCCAACGAGGCGGTCGGACGGTTCCATGCGGAATGAAGGCGTGGTCTATGGCGCGCTGACGACATCGGCGAGCGACCATGCCGACTATTCTGCGCTGCCGCGAAATCTGGCGATCATGGTCGACCTGACGGTCGATACCGGGCGCTGCGCGCGCCTGCAGGGCAGCGCCTCGACCTCACGCTGTCATTGCGCGCCCGGCATGGTGAGCCACATGCGAGGTGATCCATATGGAGCAATTGTCGGCCAGCAAGTGCGGCATAGCCCACTGCGCGATCCGCCGCCGTGCCGATCTGGGAGGACGGCTGCTGGCGCGGACGGTTGTCGCGCCCCGACCGCGATAAGCGGCCTACCGATCGCCTATCTGTCCGCCCACACCATGGCGCAGCGCGCCGCGGTCATTGCCGACCTCGCCGTCGCGCCGCTGCCGCGCAGCTACCTGACCGACGACATGACGGCGCTCGGCTCCAAGCAGGGCCTGCCGGATCTCGGCTCGTTCGAAGTGCGCCTGCTGACCGGGCCGGAGACCAGCGAAACCATCCGCGCTGTGGCCGACAGCGTGCGCTTCGCCTTTTCCGAAATGATCGGCATCGCCGCCTGATCAATCGGCTGCGGGGATCGGCGCGCCGTTCGCCGCTGTCGTCGTCTCAGCCGGCCCCCTTCTCGTACAGCGCCTGGGCTTCGCGCAGGACCTGGTCGAGCCGGCGGCCCGGGCGGTAGGGCGCAAGGTGCTCCGGCATTGCCACGCCGGCCGGCACATGCGGGCTGATTTCGGCCTTGCCGACCACCGTCTCGACCGGAATGACGCCCGCCCAGACCGGCAGGCCATAATCCTCCTCGTCGTCACCGACGCCGGCGGCGCGGTGTTTCGCCGAGGCATCCTCGATCCGCATGCCGATGACCTTCGTCGCCTTCAGTTCCTGGGGATTGTCGGCACGCATTTCCGCGCTGCGGCCCGGATAGAAGCGGTCGACGATGGCCTTGAGCGCGCGGGCCTTCTCCTCCGGTTCGTCGATGATGCCGGCCGTGCCGAAGCACATGGCGGAGCGGTAGTTGGCGGAATGGTGGAAGCCGGAGCGGGCGAGCACCAGACCGTCGAGATGTGAGACCGTGAGGCAGACGGGCGCGCCCTTTTCCAGCTGGCGCAGCATTCGGCTCGCCGAGGAGCCGTGCCAGTAGAGCCAGTCGCCCTCTCGCCAATGGATCGTCGGCGTGCAGAAGGGCTGGCCGTCGATCACATAGGCGACGTGACAGAGGAAGGCACTGTCGAGCACGGCATAGACAGCGTCGCGGTCGTAGCTGCCGCGTTCGTGCAGGCGCTTGACGCGGTTGCGCGGCGTTGCGGGGAAGGATTTTTCCGGGGTCTGGATCGTCATGCTTGCCTCCTTGGCTGGCTTGAGGCAGAGCTACGCCGTTCGATTGGTTTGCAGAAGGTCCAATTCCATGAAGAAAAGTCGGACCAATGTGCCGGATTGGTCAAGCTCCGTGCCGGTGCTGCCGAAGGCCGGGCCGCGGCGGCTGGCGCTCTATCGCGAACTGCGCCGGCTGATCGAGGGCGGCTCGCTGCCGCCAGGGGCCAAACTGCCGACGACGCGGGATCTCGCCAACCGCTTCGGCCTGTCGCGCGGTGCGGCGGTTGCCGCCTACGAGATGCTGGTGGCGGACGGCTTTGCCGAGGCCCGCGTCGGGGCGGGCACTTATGTGGCGGCCGCCGTGCCGACGCGCGCCGCGCCGCAGCCGCCGGTGCTGCGGAATGCGCGCGAGGAAACCGGTCCGCTGCCGGGCGCGCTCGGCTGCTCGGCGGCCGATGCCCGCACCATCCAGGTCTTCCGCACGTTGCTGAACCGCCATCTGATGTTGCCGTCGCCCCGGCATTTTCACTATGCCGAGCCGGCCGGATCCCCGGAACTGCGCGAGGAAGTCGCCGCCTATCTCAGAGCCGCGCGCGGAGTGAACTGCACGGCCGATCAGGTGGTGCTGACCTCGGGCACGCAGCAGGCGCTGGACCTCGTCATCCGCACGGTGCTCAATCCCGGCGATCCGGTCTGGGTGGAGGATCCCTGCTATCCGATGGCCAGGGTCGCCCTTGCCGCCGCCGGCATGCGTATCACCGGCGTGCCGGTCGACGCCGAGGGGATCGATCCGGAGGCGGGGAATGCGCGTGCGCCGCATGCCCGCGCCGTCTACGTCTCGCCGTCGCACCAGTTTCCGCTCGGCGTGACCCTCTCCATGCGCCGGCGTCTGGCGCTGATCGACTGGGCGGTGCGCAACGACGCCTTCATCATCGAGGACGATTATGACAGCGAATATCGCTTTGCCGGCCCGCCGCTCTCGTCGATGCAGGGGATCGATGCGCAGGGCCGGGTGATCTATGTCGGCACCTTCTCCAAGGTGCTGATGCCGGGCTTGCGGATCGGCTATCTGGTCCTGCCTCCGGCGCTGTGCGCGGCCCTGCTCGACGTGCGGGCCCGCACCGACCGTTTTCCCTCGACGCTGGCCGAAGCGGCGCTGGCCGAATTCCTGCGCGAGGGCCATTTCGCCGCCCATGTGAAGCGGGCGCGGCGGCGGGTCAGGCAGGCGCGCGACAGCCTGGTCGCGGCGCTCGAAGGTTCGGGGCTCGAGGTGACCAGACCCGAGCAGGGCCTGCATCTGGTGGCCGGCCTGCCGGACGGCGTGCGCGACCTCGACATCAGCACGGAGGCCACGCGGCATGGCTTTGCCGTGCGGGCGCTCTCGCCGATGTATGTCGATGCCGAGCCGCGCCAGGGACTGGTGAT
>JAHRYZ010000178.1 GCA_020621905.1 Rhizobium sp. | reverse complement strand
GGCCACCATGGCGGAAAAGGCCGGCGTGACGATCAGGTTGGCGACGTCGGGCTTTTCGGTGAAGGCCTTGGTGATCTCGTCGAGGAATTGCGAACGGATGATGCAGCCGGCGCGCCAGATGCGGGCGATGGTCGGCATGGGGAGCGACCAGCCGAATTCGCGCGAGGCCTCCGCTATGACGGCAAAGCCCTGAGCATAGGCGCCGATCTTGGCGGCGAACAGCGCCAGTTCGAGATCCTTCAGCAGGGCCGCGCCGTCCTCAAGCGGGAAGGCGTAGGCCGGCGCACCGAACAGCGCCTCGGCCGCCTCGCGCTCGGCCTTCATCGACGACAGGCTGCGGGCGGCGACCGCCGCCTCGATCGCGGTGGCCGGCACGCCCATCTGCTGCGCCTCGATCACCGACCACTTGCCGGTGCCCTTCTGGCCGGCGCGGTCGAGGATCATGTCGACCATCGGCCTGCCGGTTTCCGGGTCGGCGCTGGCGAGCACCTTTTCGGTGATCTCGATCAGGTAGGAGTTGAGCCGGCCGCTGTTCCACTGACCGAAGATCGCGCCGATCTCACCGGCCGACTTGCCCAACCCGTCGCGCAGCGCCGTAGATCTCGGCGATCATCTGCATGTCGGCATATTCGATGCCGTTGTGGATGGTCTTGACGAAGTGCCCCGCCCCGCCTCGCCCAGCCGCGCAGCACGGATCGCCTCGTAGCGCGCGGCGATCGAGGTCAGCACCTTCTCGACGCGGGCGTAGGACTGCTGCGTGCCGCCGACCATGATCGAGGGGCCGTGACGCGCGCCCTCTTCGCCACCGGACACGCCCATGCCAATGAAGGTCAGTCCTGTGTTCTTCAGCCGGTCGAAGCGCGCGATGGTGTCGCGGAAATTGGCATTGCCGGCGTCGATGACGATGTCACCACCGGCCAGCAGCGGCTTCAGGGCGTCGATCTGCTGGTCGACCGCCTCGCCGGCCTTGATCATGATGATGATCGGCCGCGGCGGGCGGATGGCAGCGACGAAGGCCTCGATAGTGTCGCAGCCGATGATGGCGGGAGCGAGCGCCCCGGCCTCGGCGACGAATTCCGCGGTGCGCGCCGGCGTGCGGTTGAACACCGCGATGCGGCTGCCCTTCTCGGCGATGTTGAGGGCCAGGTTCGATCCCATGACCCCAAGACCGATCAGTCCGATTTCCGCAAGTTCCGCCATGTGTGCCTCTTCGCCTCGAATGGATAAGGAGCACTTTGTGGCATTCTGAAACCTTGCCGACAAGCCGCGAAAACTTGACCGCCATCAAAATTTACTGAAGCGTTTCAGTCGCCCGGCTTGTCGTCGTCGTCGGAAAGCACCCGCCAGGCGGCCCCGTCCAAGTCGTCATACTGGCCGCTCTTCAGCGACCAGAGGAAAGCGAACAGCCCGAGACCACCGAGGAAAAGGGCGATCGGGATCAGGTAGATCAGCATGTTCATGAGGCGAGCCCCGCGTCCGGCGCGACGAAACGGGCGGGCGCGACCGGCTGGCCGGAGCCGGCATCATCCTTGAGGGAAAGCCGATTGAGGCGCAGCGCATTGACGACGACGATGATCGACGAGGTCGACATGGCGACGGCGGCGATCAGCGGCGTCGCATAGCCGAGGATGGCGATCGGCACGGCGATGACGTTGTAGCCGATGGCCAGCGCGAAGTTCTCGCGGATCAGCCGGCCGGCGCGGCGCGAGGCCTCGATGGCGAAAGCGACCGAATCGAGATTCTGCCGCATGAAGACGAAATCCGCGGCCTGGCGGCCGACATCGGCGGCCGTTGCGGGCGCGATCGAGACATGGGCTGCGGCGAGCGCCGGGGCATCGTTGATGCCGTCGCCGACCATCAGCAGCTTGTGGCCCTCGGCCTCGACCGCGGCGCAGAATTCGGCCTTGTCGCGGGGCGCGAGTTCGGCCTTCCAGTTGGCGATGCCAAGGCGCTGGGCGAGCGCGGCGACGACGCCTGCGCGGTCGCCCGAGAGAATGCCGACCGAGAAGCCCTCGCCCTTCAGCAATGCGATCGCCTTTTCGGCGCCCGGCCGCAGCGTGTCCTCGAAGCGGAAGGATTGCAGTTCGCGTCCGTCGAGGGACAGGACGACTTCGGAATAGGCATGGTCGCCGGTCTCGCCGGCCCTTTCCGCGCAGGCAAACTTGAGGCTGCCGAGGCGGTAACGCCTCGGCTGTCTCCGCCTCGTGCCGGCGCCGGGATTTCCCGGACCGCATCGATCATCCGCACGGTTCCGGTTGCGGCGCGCCACAGGGCTTGTGACAGGGGATGGCGGGAATGTCGGGCAAGGCCGGCAGCGATGGCGAAGGAGGCGGTATCGACCGCGGAGGCGTCGACGATTTGCGGCCTGCCGAGCGTCAGCGTGCCGGTCTTGTCGAAGGCGATCGAATCGATCTCGGCCAGGCGTTCCATGGCGGAGCCGTCCTTGACCATGATGCCGGCCTTGAACAGGCGGCCGGCCGCGACGACCTGCACCACCGGCACGGCAAGACCCAGAGCGCAGGGGCAAGTGATGATGAGCACGGCGACCGCCACCAGCAGCGCATGCTTCCAGTCGCCGTCGTAGAAGCCCCAGCCGAAGAAGGTCAGAAACGCGGTCAGATGAACGGCCGGCGCATAGAATTGCGCCGCACGGTCGGCGATGCGGCGGTAACGCGCGCGTCCGCCTTCGGCCGCTTCCATCAGGTTGATGACTTCGGCGAGGAAGGAGTTCCTGGCCGTCGCGGTCGCCTCGATCACCAGCGAACCGGTGAGGCTGAGGGTGCCCGCCTGCACGGCATCGCCGACGGCGACCTGCTGGGGGGCGCTTTCACCGTTGATGATCGACACGTCCATGTCGCTGGCGCCGGTGACGATCACACCGTCGACCGGCATGCGGTCGCCGGCGGCCACCGCCACGCGATCGCCGACACGCACGTCGTCCAGCGGACGATATTCGCGCGAACCGTCCGCGCCGACGACCATGGCGCCGCGCGGGGAAAGCCGTGCCAGGCCGCTGATGGCCGAGCGGGCGCGATCGCGCATGATGTGGTCGAGGGTGCGGCCGATCAGCAGGAAGAAGAGGAGCGACGCGGTCGCGTCGAAATACGCATGCTCACCGTGGTGGATCGTCTCCCACAGCGAGATGAAATAGGAGAGCGAGATGCCGATGGCGATCGGCACGTCCATGTTGCTGCGGCCGTGTTTCAGGGCGTTCCAGGCGGACTGGTAGAAGAAGCGGCCGGCATAGATCAGCGCGGGGGCGGCGATCATCGCCGAGATCCAGTGGAACATGTCGCGCGTCGAGGCATCGGCGCCCGACCAGACCGAAACCGACAGCAGCATGATGTTGGTCGCGGCAAAACCGGACACGGCGACGGCGCGGATCAGCTGGTTGCGCAGCGAATCGGAGGCTTCCTCGGCCGCGGTGAACAGATGCGATTCATAGCCGGTCGCGGCGATCGCCCGGGCGAAGTCGACCGGGTCTGTCTCGACGTCGCCGACCTTGTCCTTCCAGACGACCGAGACGCGCTTGGTCGACAGATTGACCCGGGCGCGCTCCACTTCCGGCCGGGCGCGCAGCGCCCGCTCGATCGTGCTGATGCAGGTGCCACAATGCACGGCGGGCACGCTGAGGTCGGTCTGCAGCAGCCCCTGCCCCACATCTCGGCTGGCGAGCCTCAGCTCTTCCGCTGTCGGAAGCGCATGGCCCGCACGCTCGATGTCGAGCGCGCCTTCGGTTCCCGCCGCGCAGCAGCTCATTTTGCCTCTCCGATCACCGCGATGCGGTTCGCTTCGTGCATGATGGTCTGGCCATCCTTGACGGCCACGACCTCGACGATCCAGTGACCGTGCAGGACTTCGTGCGAGGCCTCGTAGACCCCGGCGCCTGCAGGCTGCAGCTTGGCGACGAAGTCCTGATGCTCACCGACCGGCCGCTTGAAGTGGGCGGTCACCTTGTCGGCGATCACCGGCTCGTCGCCCGGAAGCGTCAGGGCATAGTGGATGCGATCGCCCTTGACCTCCAGCTTGCCCTTGATGCCCGTCGCCAGCATGGATCGGATTCGGCGGCCTTGCCGTTGAACTCCTGCTTGCGACGTAGGTGTTCTTCACCACAAGGCCGCTCCACGTCGAGGTGGCGAAATAGGCCATGGTGAGGTTGACGGTGATGATGGTGCCGAAGAACAGCAGCATCGCCCCCAGCATGTGCCAGCCCGTAAAGACGAAGGACGGCTTCTCGCTCTGTGTGGTCATTTTTTCGCTCCCGGGCCGAAGAAGACTGCGTCGTAGGTGTCCTGCTCGTCGCCGCCTTCATCCTTGATGACGAATTCGAAGTCCTCGGACTGGTGCTCCAGACGACCGGCCGGCAGGGTCACGAAGACCTTGAGCGTCGTAGCCTCGTCGGGACCGGCCGCGACGGAGAACGAACGCACGGCGGTTTCGTCCTGACCGTTCACCTTCATCGTCGCATCCGGCAAACCATCGAGCGACACGCTGATATTGCGCGGTTGCGGGATCATGTTCAAGATGCGCACGGTGTAGCCATTGCGGATCGAGCCATCGGATTCCATCACGAATTGCGGATTGCGGTCGTGCAGCACGTTGACCTCGAGACGGTCGCGGCTCAGCAGCGCGACGAGCAGGCCGACACCGACCGCCGCCCAGACGCCCATGTAGAGCAGCGTGCGCGGGCGGAAGATGATCCTCCAGTCGAAATGGCGGATCGAGTCGATGAACTTGCCGTCGGCATCGCGCACCTTGCGCGGATCGATCGGGGTCGCGCCATTGCCGGTGGCCAGCGCCATGTTGCCTTGGTACTCGTCGAGCGTCGCATAGGCGATCAGGCCGCGCGGCTTGCCGATCTTGTCCATCACGCTGTCGCAGGCGTCGATGCACAGCGCGCAGGTGATGCATTCGAGCTGCTGACCGTCCCGGATGTCGATCCCCATCGGACAGACGGCGACGCAGGCATTGCAGTCGACGCAGTCGCCGACGGACAGCCCAGCCGCCGCCGCCTTCTTCGAGCCGCGCGTGCGCGGCTCGCCGCGCCAGTCGTTGTAGGTGACGACCAGCGAATTCTCGTCCAGCATCGCGGCCTGAATGCGCGGCCAGGGGCACATGTAGATGCAGACCTGTTCGCGCATGATGCCGCCGAAGACATAGGTGGTGGCGGTGAGGACGGCGACCGTCATATAGGCGACCGGCGCCGCATAGCCGGTGGCGAAGTCCACCGCCAAGGTCGGCGCATCGGCGAAGTAGAAGATCCAGGCACCGCCGGTCGCCACAGCGATCGCCAGCCAAATGGCATGCTTGACCACGCGCTTCCAGATCTTGTCGAAGGTCCAGGGTGCGGTTTCCAGCTTCATGCGGGCGTTGCGATCGCCTTCGATCGCGCGCTCGACGACCAGGAAGAGGTCGACCCACACGGTCTGCGGACAGGTATAGCCACACCAGGCGCGCCCGACCGCCGAGGTGATGAGGAAGAGGCCGAAACCGGCCATGACGAGCAGGCCCGCGACGAAGAAGAATTCCTGCGGCCATATCTCGATGAAAAAGAAGTAGAACCGGCGGTGCGCGAGGTCGATCAGCACGGCCTGGTCGGGAGCGAATTCGCCACGGTCCCAGCGCAGCCACGGCGTCAGGTAATAGATGCCGAGGGTGACGAGCATGACCAGCCACTTGAACTGGCGGAAGCGGCCCTCGGCCCGTTTCGGGAAGATCTTCTTGCGTGCTTCATAGAGGGGCCGCCGGATCTTCGCCGACATGACCGGCTCGGCCTCATGGCGTTCGACTTCGACGGGTTCGGCCCGCCGCTCCTTTGTCAGCATGCAGATTCATTTCAGGACCTCTTTAGCGCTTCTTCTCCCATCTGGCACCATACCTGCCTTGACTTATATCGCAGCGGCGAAGCGTCGCAATGCATAGGAAAGGCGCTATATCGGGCCGGATGCGGCGTTCTTGCGCAGCAAGGCCTGCCGCGGCCACCATGCGGCGACTCTGAAGCAAAACGCCACCGACGCAAGAAAACCACGCCCGAAGGCGTGGTTTGATCCGAGCGACCGTCCGGCGGGAGCGCAGCGAGGCGCCCTGCCGGAACTCGTCGACGGCTTATCGCCGCCGCCCAGCGAATGGACGTAGATGGCGAGCTGCTTGACGGTCGTTTCGCCGAGACGCGCATTCCATGCCGGCATGACGCCGTGCTTGGGACGCGAGACATGCTCGACGATGCTGGCCTCGTCGCTGACCTTCAGCCAGATGGCATCCGTCAGGTTCGGTGCACCGAAGTCGCGACCGCCCTTGGCATCTTCGCCATGGCAGGCAGCGCAGTTTTCGGCGAACACGGTCTTGCCCGGCTCGACCATGGCGGCATCTGCCGGCGTACCACTCAGGCTGACGACATAGGCCGAGACCTGCTTGATCTGCTCGGCATCCAGAATGTCGGCATAGGCCGGCATTTCGGAAATGCGGGTGTCAGGATCGCTGTCGTAGCGAATGCCGTGGGCAAGCGTGGTGTTGATCGATTCCAGATCGCCACCCCAGAGCCAGTCGTCGTCGTTGAGGTTCGGATAGCCCATGCCACCGGCTGCGCCCGAGCCGTGGCACGGCGAGCAGTTGACCTTGAAGGCTGCCGCGCCGCCGGCGACGGCAAACTGGGTCAGGTCCTTGTCGGCGACGATCTCGGCGAGCGGCATTGCGGCGATCTTTTCCAGAAAGACCGACTGCGCAGCCTTGGCATCGCTGAGTTCAGTGGCAACCTCTGCGCGGCTGGAATAGCCGAGCAGCCCCTTGGTGCTGTCCTTCAGGAGCGGCCAGGCCGGGTAAGCGATCGTGTAACCGATCGCCCACACGATAGTTGCATAGAAGGTCCAGACCCACCAACGCGGCATCGGATTGTTGAGCTCGCGGATACCATCCCAAACGTGGCCTGTGGTTTCGACGCCGCTGATTTTATCGATTTCTTTTTCAGACATCTCTTAGTCCTCCTTGAGAGGGATGCTTGCCGCTTCGTCAGCAACTTTCTTGCCGCCGGGCCGGAAGGTGAAGACGACAACGCCGACAAAGAACAGGGTCATGGCGAGCAAGCCCCAACTGTCCGCGAAGTGGCGCATGGCCGTATAGGTTTCCATGTGCCCCTCCTCAGCGATAGCCGGTTGCGTCATCATAGGTGGTGAAGTCGACGAGCGTGCCGAGCATCTGGAGATAGGCGACGAGCGCGTCCATTTCCGTCAGTTCGGCAGGATTGCCGTCGAAATCGCCGACCTTGGCTTTCGGATAGCGAGCCAGCAGAGCTGTCGTATCCGCGTTCGGATCCGCCTGGGCCGCAAGATCGGCTTCGGCGTTTGTGATCATGTCATCCGAGTAGGGTACGCCAACGATCTTGTTGGTCTCCAGATTTGCCGTGACATTGGCAACCTTGAGCGGCGTCGTCTTGAGGAACGCGTAGCTCGGCATGATCGATTCCGGAACGACGTCACGCGGTTCGGTCAGGTGCTGGACGTGCCATTCATTGGAATAGCGGTCGCCCACGCGGGCCAGATCCGGACCGGTACGCTTGGAACCCCACTGGAACGGATGGTCGTACATCGACTCCGCTGCCAGCGAGTAGTGACCGTAGCGCTCGACCTCGTCCTTGAACGGACGGATCATCTGGCTGTGACAGACATAGCAGCCTTCACGCATGTAGATGTTGCGGCCGGCCAGTTCGAGCGGCGAGTAGGGACGCATCCCCTCGACCTTCTCGATGGTGTTTTCGAGATAGAAGAGCGGTGCGATTTCCACGATGCCGCCGATGGTCACGACCAGCAGGGAACCGAGGAGCAGAAGGCTGGAGTTCTTCTCGAGGATTTGGTGTTTATCAAGAATGGACATTGTTAGCCTTCCTTCTTATTCGGCCGGCTGGGCGGCAGCGGGTACGACGGAGCCGGGGATCGGTGCTTCCTGGCGTTCGTAACCGAGGATCGTCATCAGGACGTTGTAGGCCATGATGAGACCACCGACGAGGTACATGGCACCACCGACAGCACGCAGCACGTAGTACGGGAACATGGCGGCGACCGATTCGGCGAACGAATAGACCAGGAAGCCCTGCTCATCGTATTCACGCCACATCAGACCCTGCTGGATGCCGGCAACCCACAGAACGGCGGCGTAGACGACGATGCCGAGGGTAGCGAGCCAGAAGTGCCAGTTGACCAGGCGCATGGAGTACAGACGATTGCGGTTCCACAGCTTGGGAGTCAGGTAGTAGACGGCGCCGAAGGTGATCATGCCAACCCAGCCGAGTGCGCCGGAGTGAACGTGACCGATGGTCCAGTCGGTGTAGTGGCTGAGCGAGTTGACCGACTTGATGGACATCATCGGACCTTCGAAGGTCGACATGCCGTAGAAGGCGATCGCGATGACCATCATGCGGATGATCGGGTCGGTGCGGATCTTGTCCCAGGCGCCCGAGAGCGTCATCAGGCCGTTGATCATGCCGCCCCAGGAAGGCATCCACA